>JBIHZQ010000090.1:0-7602 GCA_044231345.1 Flavobacterium sp. | reverse complement strand
GCTCAAATGCAAAATAACTAACAAGACCTGATTCCATCAAATAAATAACTTCTTCACTTCCTTGGGCTACTGGCAATGGAACGAATAAGTCGGGTACAATACCGCCGCCGCCATAAACTGTTTTGCCTTTGGGAGTTTTGTATTGGCGTGTTTTGTCTTGTTTTATACTGTCTTTTTTATAAAATTCGCCATTGCGTAATCGATGATCAAATTCTTCTGAATATGCGTCGCTTCCGTCTTTGTAGGACCGTTGTATTGATCGGCCAGTTGGTGTATAATATCTTGCAATGGTAAGCCTCACCGCAGAACCATCATCGAAACTCATTTCGCGTTGCACCAATCCTTTCCCAAAAGAACGCCTTCCAATAATCGTTCCCCGGTCGTTATCTTGAATAGCACCCGCTAAAATTTCACTCGCTGAGGCAGAATTTTCATTAATAAGAACAAATACGGCTCCTTGCTCGAAACTGCCTTCAAATTCGGTATATGATTTTTCTACTTCTCCTTTTTTATTTTTAGTAAAAACAATTAACTTTTTACCAGGCAACAACTCGTCAGCGATTTTTATAGCTTCTTGCATATAACCCCCTCCATTATCCCGCAAGTCAATCACTAGAGATTTCATTCCGATATTTTTTAGCGTAAATAAGTGGTCTATAAACTCCTGGTAGGTGGTCTCAGAAAAGCGATTTATTTTTATGTACCCTACCGATTTATCTAATTTCATTCCGATATCGACGCTTTTTATTGGAACTACATCCCGCTTGATGGTGCGTTTAAAAATTCTTTTTTCGCTTTTTCTATAAACAGTCAAGAGCACTTCTGAATCAATTTTTCCTTTTAGCTTTGCATACAAACTATCGGTAGGAAGGTTTCTGCCAAATAATTTATTGGAGCCTGCGAATAATATTCGATCTCCAGATTGCAGACCCGCTTTTTCAGAAGGACCTCCTTCAATGGTCTTAATTATAGCAACCGTATCATTATATTGATAGAAATTAATTCCGATTCCAACAAAATCGCCTTTCATGCTTTCTGCCACTTGACTTTGTTCACTTGGTGGCACATAAACCGAATGCGGATCTAATTTTTCGAGAATATTTCCGATGGCACTATCAACGATGGAATCGGTATTGACGGAGTCAACGTATTCGTTATTAATAAATTCAATAAGTTTATTGAGTTTAGTAGTGGGTGGATTTGAAAGGGAAAATTGCGAATAATTTTCGACAAAATTGGCTAGTTTTCCAATAAGAATTCCTGCTAAAAGAACCACAAAAAGTAGGGCTGGCGAATATTTCGGTTTCGGTTTCATTACGCTTCAAGTGCTTCAATTTGCACTACCTCTATTCCTGCTTTGATTAAAAATTGCAATCCAGAATCGTCTCTATATCCTTTTTGATAAACGACCCTTTTTATTCCCGCTTGGTGAATTAATTTACTGCATTCTTTGCATGGGGAAAGAGTAATATACAACGTTGCTCCTTCACACGTTTGAGTAGAACGAGCGACTTTCAATATTGCATTGGCTTCTGCATGAAGGACATACCATTGGGTTAATCCTTCGTGGTCTTCGCAGCAATTTTCAAAACCTGAAGGAGTTCCGTTATAGCCATCAGAAATTATCATTCGGTCTCTAACGATAATTGCGCCAACTTGCTTGCGTTTGCAATAAGAAAGTTGCCCCCATTCTGTAGCAATTCGAAGGTAGGCTTTATCGTATTTTGTCAATTTTTTCTTTTCCATTATTATTTTCTGATCCATATTTCATTTTCAATAATCATTGGCACCACTACTCCAATCACAAAGGAAGTCAACACTAGCGCCCAATCTCTTTTCGAAAATCGAAAAACGGTTTGAACAAAATACGCTAAGAGTAAGACAACAAATAGGACTAATAGTTGGGCTGCTTCTATGCCTAACGCGAATTCTAAAAGCGGCAGTAATTTTGCTGACGAATTTCCAATAATTGTACTGAAATATGTAGCAAATCCTAATCCGTGTATAATTCCAAAAAATAAAGTAATCATTCCAATGACACTTATGCTTTCTTTTTTTGCTGATTTTCCTGCGGTAAATAGGTGAAATACTGCGGTAATTAATATGGTAATTGGGATTAATAATTCCACTACATTTACCTTTATTACTATAATTCCAAAAACCGAAAGTAGCAAAGCTAACGTGTGGCCCAGTGTAAAAAGAGTTGCTAAAATGAGTACATTTTTCCAATCTTTAAAAGCGTAGGGCACCGTCATTGCAATTAAAAACAATACATGATCGTAAGCAGATAAATTCAGAATGTGCCGCATGCCTACCTCAAAAAAAATCCAAAAATCTGACATAGTGATTAAATTAGGGATTTGGGAATGTCAAACTTACGATTTATTTTGAAAATAGTTTGATTTGAACTTGTTAAAAGGGAATTTTACTAGATAAATGTATTTAAATATTCGACAAATTAGCCTATGTTATTTTCTTTTAAAAAATATTTTTTTGTATATTTGAGTAACTACTAAATAGAGCGCTTATGCCTTTCTCCGATTTATTTGACAATGAATTTAAGGCCCGAAATAGGGGTCATTTTTCTGCTATTGTAAGAATTGCAGTAGCCGATGGAACCATCAGCCAAGAAGAACAGTACTTTTTAAATCAATTGGCTAAAAAACTTGAGATTTCACAAGAAGAATACGAAGCCATTTTAGAAAACCCTCTAAAATATCACATTAATCCACCCTATTTATACCTACAGCGTTTGGAGCGATTGTATGATTTATCCCGAATGGTTTATGTCGATCACAACTTAGGTCAAAAGCAAAAAGAGCTCTTAAAAAAACTGGCCATCGCACTGGGATTTACTCCAGAAAACGCAGGTTATATTGTGGACAAAGCACTTTCTTTATTAGTACTGGAGGTTGATTTAGACACTTTTATTTATGAAATGCAACACATGAATAAATAAATTATTTCATCAATTGTTGCAACCAAACTTCAACTAATCTGGCGCATCTACTGTTTATTTTATGGCCATTTTCATGAATTCTTCGGCTTTTTCAACCATGTTTCGGCTGCCACAAAAAAACGGAACTCGTTCATGCAATTCTGTGGGTTGAATTTCCATAATTCGTCCAAATCCATCCGATGCTTTTCCTCCGGCTTGTTCTGCAATAAATGCCATTGGATTGCATTCATAAAGCAACCGTAATTTTCCTTTTGGAGATTTCGAGCTTGTAGGATAGATATAAATTCCCCCTTTAATCATGTTGCGATGAAAATCAGAAACAAGGCTTCCAATATATCTTGAGGTATAGGGTCTGTCGCCTTCTTCAAGTTGACAGTACTTAATATAATCTTTTACTCCTTGAGGAAAATGCACATAATTACCTTCGTTGATCGAATAAATGGAACCGTTTTCTGCAAAACGCATGTTAGGATGCGAGAGATAGAACGTGCCAATTGCTGGATTGAGTGTAAAACCATTTACCCCATGTCCGGTGGTATAAACCAACATGGTGGAGGTTCCATAAATTACATAACCTGCTGCAACTTGTTGGCTACCCGGCTGCAAAAAATCTTTCATGGTAACGGGCTCCCCAACAGGCGAAATTCTTCTAAAAACTGAAAAAATAGTTCCTACCGAAACATTTACATCAATATTAGACGAACCGTCTAAAGGATCCATCAAGACCACATATTTATTATTGTGGCATTTATCATTTCCTGCAACGGTGATAAATTCATCGTTTTCTTCGGAGGCAATTCCACAAACAATTTCGCGATTAATTAGTGTTTGAATAAAAACCTCGTTGGCATACACATCGAGTTTTTGTTGGTCCTCACCTTGAATGTTTTGTTCGCCGGCAGCTCCAACGATGTCTACCAATCCCGCTTTATTCACTTTGTAATTTACTACTTTTGCAGCGAGTCGGATGGAGTTGATAATTCGGGATAATTCTCCAGAAGAATATTGAAAATCGGTTTGTTTTTCAATAATAAATTCGCCTAAAGTAGTCGTGCTTTGTTTCATTTCGAAATCGATTGCGTTTTGATTACAAATGTCGGAAATTTTAAGGATTTGAAATCACAAATATTTGATAGATTTGTAGTTTTTAACTTATTTATAGTAAATCCACATAATGACTATCAGAAAAGGCACAAAAGAAGACATGGGTACTGTATTGCAACTGATAAAAGAATTGGCTGCGTTTGAAAAAGAACCTGAGGCGGTTGTGGTCACTAGGGCAGAATTAGAGCGTGATGGTTTTGGCGAAAGACCATTATTTCATACCTTTGTCGCCGAAATAAATTCAGAAATTGTAGGGGTCGCTCTATACTACTATCGCTATTCTACCTGGAAAGGAAAAACAATTCACTTAGAAGACTTGATTGTAAAGGAAGCCATGCGGGGAGCTGGGATAGGATTTTCACTCTATTCTGCGGTCATGCATCAAGGAAAAAGAGATACGGTTAGACGAGTAGAATGGAACGTTCTAGATTGGAACACACCTGCCATTGAATTTTATGAAAAATCTGGGGCGAAAGTCCTCAAAGATTGGCTTGTTGCCCAAATGGATGAAGCGGGAATTGCCGCATTCTGCAAAAAAAATAATGATAAATTAATTTTATAGCATAACAAAATGAGAGTTTTTAAATTTGGAGGCGCGTCTGTAAAAGATGCTGACGGAATTCGAAATGTACATTCCGTACTACAAACCGTAGGATATGAAGAGGTGTTGTTGGTGGTTTCGGCTATGGGAAAAACAACTAACGCACTCGAGTTAGTCATTACCAATTATTTTGAAAAGTCGCCAGCCTTACAATCTTCAATTCAAGAGGTTAAAAAATACCACAACCAAATAGTGATGGATTTATTTGAAGATGAAACTCATACAGTTTTTTCCGATTTATCCGCACTTTTTGCAGATTTGGATAGTTTTTTGAACCAAAATAAATCACCCAATTACAACTTTGTTTACGACCAAATAGTTTCGTTTGGCGAATTAATTTCGACAAAAATAATTAGTCATTACCTAACGCTTATGGGAATCCATACACAATGGGAGGATGTGAGAGCTTTAATAAAAACAGATACTAATTACCGTGATGCAACGGTAAATTGGGACAAAACTCAGGCATTAATTTCAAAAGAAATCAACAAAAAAGTGTTGACCGTCACCCAAGGTTTTTTAGGCTCTGATGAAAATAATTTTACGACTACCCTAGGTCGTGAGGGTTCCGATTATACTGCCGCCATTTTTGCTTATTGCTTAAACGCTACTAGTGTAACCATTTGGAAAGACGTTCCTGGCGTGATGAATGCTGACCCTCGTTATTTTGAAAATGCGACTTTGCTCAATCAAATTTCCTATCGGGAAGCGATTGAATTAGCTTTTTATGGTGCTACCGTAATCCATCCAAAAACACTACAACCTCTTCAAAGAAAAGAGATTCCGCTGCATGTAAAATCTTTTATCTCCCCATTAAAGCCTGGCACAAGCGTCAGTAAAGGCGCTGATCTAGAACCGCATCTTCCTTGTTTTATTGTAAAGAAAAACCAATTATTAATTTCGCTTTCTTCCCTAGATTTCTCTTTTATTATGGAAGAAAACATTAGCGAGATTTTTTCTTTATTGTCTTTTTATAAAATGAAAGTCGATTTGATTCAAAATTCTGCGATTAGTTTTTCTGTTTGTGTAGATGATAAGTTCGGAAATTTTGAGGTGTTAAAAACCATCTTGTCGAAAAAATTTGCGGTTACCTACAACGAAAACGTTTCTTTATTTACCATTCGCCATTTTGATGAAAAATCAGCTAAAATGGTTGAAAAAAACAAAAAAGTGGTGCTAAAACAAATCAGTCGAGAAACGATGCAAATTGTAACGAAAGCTGAAAATTAATCCCAATTGGTACAAACACACTACTTTTGACAACTAAGCGTTATAGACTTTATGTTGAAAAAAATATTTTTAGTCGTTGGATTTCTTTGTATTTCTGGGTTGTACGCTCAAAAAAACAATGGCCTTTATCGTGCTAAAAAAATCAAAGCAACTTTGGAGTCGGTAGCGATTGATTCTAGTAGTATTAATCCAAGTTATTTTGTTTTGCTTGACGCCAATCGCACTCCGATAGATAGCGTTTATTATCAAATTAATTTTCAAAAAGGAACGTTTCAATTTCGTGACACTTATCCTTTTTTAAATGATTCCGTTACCGTTTCTTTCTTAAAATACCCCAATTTTTTGACAAAAGAATATGCTTTATTCGACAAAAGTCAGGTCATCAACAATGGAACTAATTGGGGCGAAATGTATCGGCAAAAAACAACTTTACAGAAAAAAATAATCCCATTTGACGGACTCGATACTTCGGGAAGCATTACAAGAGGTGTGACGATTGGGAACAACCAAAACTCCGTAGTGAATTCTACTTTAGACCTCCAAGTTATTGGTAAAATTTCAAACAATGTTAGTCTTCGCGCTTCCATTCAAGACAGTAATGTTCCGCTACAAGAGGGTGGTTATTCACAAAAGTTAGACGAATTCGATCAATTATTTATTGAATTGTTCTCTGACCGATGGGCAATTCGAGCTGGAGATTTATTTTTAGAAAACCGGCAATCAAAATTTTTAAATTTTAATAAAAAAGTACAGGGCCTCTCCTCCCGTTTTGAATGGGGAGCTCCTGACAAAAAAACCACTATTCATGCCGCCGCTGCCTTAGTTCGGGGGCAGTATGCCAAAAGTGTCTTTACGGGACAAGAAGGCAATCAAGGTCCCTATAAATTAATCGGCCCTAGTGGAGAGGCCTATATTTTAGTGATTTCGGGTTCAGAACGAGTCTACGTCAATGGAATTCTTTTGAATCGGGGAGAAAACAATGATTATAGTATTGATTATAATGCGGGAGAGGTCAAGTTTACTACATTATTCCCCATCACGTCCGAGATGCGAATTACAATTGAATATCAATATACAGACCGAAATTATACCCGTATAACCACTTATGCTGGGGCAACTCACGAACAAACAAGTTGGAAAATAGGTGGCTATTTGTATACTGAAAGCGACATAAAAAACCAACCCCTACAACAAAATTTATCGGAGGAACAAGCACAAATACTTGTTGCCGCAGGAGATAACCCCAACTTGATGAGTGCTCCTTCCGCATACAGTGAAAGTTATTCTAACAATAAAATTTTATATAAAAAATCAGTCGTGGATGGCACTACAATTTATGAATTTTCGAACACGCCAACAGACGAATTATTTTATGTTCGATTCACCTTAGTCGGAGCTAATCAAGGAAACTATGTACTTTCAAATTCCTCTACGATAGGACGAATTTATACTTATGTCCCTCCAGTAAATGGAATTCCGCAAGGACTTTACGAACCTATTATTCGATTAATTGCCCCTTCAAAAATCCAAATTGCAAGTGTTTTAGGGGCATTTACGCCTTCCGAAAAAACGACAATCGATTTTGAATTGGGGCTTAGCAACTCCGATAAAAATTTATTTTCATCCCTAGATGATACTGACAATAAGGGAATTGCGGGAAAAATAAATTTAAAGCAACGGCTACTCTCCAAAAAGGGGCTGCTTGATG
>JBIHZQ010000028.1:0-22547 GCA_044231345.1 Flavobacterium sp. | reverse complement strand
GCGCGAAACCCACCACAAGATGAGATTTCTTTTAAGGGTCGTGGGAGATGACCACGTTGATAGGCTATAGATGTAAAGGCAGTAATGTCATAGTCGAGTAGTACTAATAACCCGTAAGCTTATGTACAAATCCTCCCACGTCGCAAGACGTGGGAAGAAACTTTCTTTATGCTGAACTTGTTTCAGTATCAAACTTTTTGTTTTCTTTATCTCAGTATGTTAAGATATTTGTCCGCCGCGCGGACAGCTAAAGGCTGACAGCTGTCAGCTTTAAGCAAATAGCCTTAAGGTGGTTATTGCGGCGGGGCTCACCTCTTCCCATCCCGAACAGAGAAGTTAAGCCCGCCTGCGCAGATGGTACTGCAATTTGTGGGAGAGTATGTCGTCGCCTTTCTTTATTGAACCCCAACCTGAATAGGTTGGGGTTCTTTGTTTTATCACTAAATCGTGAGATTAGATAGCTCTCAATCAAATAAAAATTATAAATAAATGTCTATTATAAATAGATTTTATAGCTTTTTAGCAAAAGAAAAACTAAATGTTGTTTTGCGATTGTTAATTAATGCACTTATTTTTTAAATGAATTTAAATGATAATAATTACAATACCTTTTTACTAAACATTCATTACATTTTGGTTTTGGTCGGCAAGTTTCTCTACCCAGATAAGACAAAGCCATGCCAATTTCTCCCCAGTATTTTTTAGAGAAATGTTCCATTAGTTTTTTCTCTATTTTGTTAGCATCATTAGAATTGGAAGTTATTCCTATCCGATTCGCAACACGAATCACATGTAAGTCGGTTATTATTCCTTCAGCGGGGACATTTGCAGCTCGTAAAATTATATTTGCAGATTTTCTATAAACCCCTTTAAGAGCTATTAATCCAATCATAGTCAGGGGAACGGCATTATTTTTTTTTATTTTTTTTGCGATTTCTATCAACCAATTGGCTTTGGTAGTATAATTTCTTACTTTTGAAATATAAGGAATGATTTTATCTTTAGTTGCTTTTGAAAGACTTTCCATATTTGGGAATGCTTTAAAAAAGAATGGCGCTAGGGTGTTTATTTTTTTGTCAGAATCTTGAGCAGATAAAATTACCATTACAAGTAATTGGTATAAGTTGGAATAGGCTAGGGGATGCTTTCGATTTTGATATTTTAGTATAATTGGCATTAATTTATCATCCCAATTTGACATAATAGTTATTTTTACTAAAGTTTTTTCACGAAATCAATAGAGAGTGAATTAACACAAAATCGAATACCTGTTTTGGTAGGGCCGTCTTCAAAAACATGCCCAAGGTGCCCTCCACAAGTAGTGCATATTATTTCTATTCTTGACATACCGAATGAGATGTCTTCAATATATTTTATTTTATTTGGAATTGCTTCATCAAAGGAAGGCCAACCGCAATGTGATTTAAATTTGGAGTCACTTTCAAACAGGTTTTCACCACATCCTCCGCAACAATAGGTTCCTTCTTCAAAATGAAGATTATATTTTCCTGTATTAGGATATTCAGTTCCTTTTTCACGAAGTATTTTAAAACGTTCAATACCTAATAGTTCTTTCCATTCGTTGGATGTTTTTTCGATAGAAAATTTCATTTTGAGGGTATAAATTTAATTGATACAGAATTAGTGCAAAAACGTTGTCCTGTAGTTTCTTTGGGACCATCATCAAAAACGTGCCCAAGATGCCCATCACACTTAGCACAATTTACTTCCGTTCGAATCATACCAAAAGACGAATCTTTTTTAAATGTTACGGATCCTTCTATTGCTTTATCAAATGAAGGCCAACCGCATTCTGATAAAAATTTTGAATTGGATGAAAAAAGTATATTTTGACAAGCGGCACAAACATAAATTCCTTTTTTAAAGGTAGATACATATTTTCCTGAAAACGGTTTTTCTGTCCCTTTTTGTCTTAAAACTTCATATTGTTCAGGAGTTAATAATTTTTTCCATTCAGTATCTGTTTTTTTAATTTTTAATGTCATTTTTTTATCGGTTGCTTGTCCGAAAGAAATCACACTAAATAAAAACATAAAAATTAATTGGTTAATTTTTCTCATGGTCATTTTCTTTATTAATAAATTCAATAATTTTTTCAATCACTAAAGTGTTGCCAAGTATTTTTCTATGACCTAAACCTTTAGTTAGCATTAGTTCTCCTTTTTTGAGATGACTATGAATGTTAATGCTTGCTTTTACATTTACATCTTCATCATTTTCGTCATGAATTACTAGTACAGGAATTTCAATTTTTTTTGCCGCATTATGTCCAGCAAATTTTTCCATTTTTTCACTGAATTTTTTTTCAAAATGCATTTTAAGTAAGTTGCTTATTTCTTTTTTTAAATACAATTTTGCCACAAAATCATCTAAAATATCAATTATTTTATCTCCGCTGCCAATAGTTATTAAACAATTTGTATTAAGTTTTTTATCAACAGCATTCAGAATTGTCATTGCGCCTAGTGAATGTCCTATTGCGGCATGAAAAGGTCCGTAAATATAGTTTAATTCTTCAACCGTTGCTATGAATTCCGTCATTATGGTTGTCTTTCCCGATGATTTTCCATGAGCAGGAGCATCAAAACTAATTACGGCATAACCATTTTTTACAAGTTCCTCTGCAATTTTGAAAAGTTGTGTTCCTCGTCCTGACCATCCATGAACTAGTAATATTTTTTTATCTCCAGTTCCATATTCATATACGACTACATTTTTTACTATTTCTGGAATTAAATAGGTAATTACAGAACTATTATTTTCCATTCCAAATTCTCTTTTAGGAGTTTTATGTTTTATTGGAGAAGTAAATAATTTAGCAGCAAATAACACGGTAAGTTTAGTAGAAATTATTGACAGAATTGAGCTAAAGACTAATATGATTTTAGGAATTTGTATTGTTCTTTTGGGAGTAATTATATTATTTTTCATTTCACTACCATTAACTTTGAATTTTTTCAAATTGATTATTTATAATAAAAAACCAAGATGTTTTTTATTATTAGTTTATAGCAATATTATAATTAATAACTAGTATTTCCTATTTATAATTGATTAATTAGCTTGTGTATAAACCAAAAATTATTGGATATGTACTATTTTAAAGTAAGGGAAAAAACCTATTTTTTGATTATTGAAAATAAATAGTATCTTCGGTCAGTAATATTGGCATTTTTGAAAAAATATAGTTATGCAAAATCTTGAAAAAGGGAGTAAAAAGTTACTTTTCGCATGGGCTTTTTATGATTGGGCAAATTCGGTTTATAGTTTGGTAATTGCATCAGCTATTTTCCCAATTTTTTATGGAGCCCTATTTAAAATTAATGGCACTTCAAGTATTGAAGTTTTTGGTTTGAATCTTAAAAGTACTCCTTTAATTAGTTTTGTAACAGCGGCAGCTTTCTTATTAGTTGCTATAATTTCTCCCATACTATCTGGAATTGCCGATTATATTGGAAATAAGAAAATATTTATGAAGTTTTTTTGCTATTTAGGAGCTCTATCTTGCATGGGTTTATATTGGTTCAGTTTAGAAGATATATATACCAGTTTGTTGTTTTATTTTTTTGGATTAGTAGGATTTTGGGCAAGTTTAGTATTTTACAATTCCTATTTACCAGATATCGCCTACCCCGAACAACAGGATCATGTAAGTGCAACAGGGTTTTCTTATGGTTATGTAGGTAGTGTACTGTTATTAATAGTTAATTTGGCTATGGTAATGAAACCTCAACTATTCGGTATTTCAGGTACCGAGGGTGAAGCAAAAATACAGGCGATGCGGTATTCATTTCTCACCGTTGGAATTTGGTGGATACTATTTAGTCAGGTAACCTATTATTATTTACCAAAAGGAAACAATGGTCATAAAGTTACCAAAGCGGTGCTTTTAAATGGTTTAAGAGAATTGAAAAAGGTGTGGAAGATGTTAGCGCATCATTCTGAACTTAAACGTTATTTGGTAAGTTTCTTTGTTTATAATATGGCGGTTCAAACTGTAATGATAATTGCTGCCTATTTTGGAGAACAAGAAATTCAATGGAGTACCGATGCCGACAAAACAACAGGACTTATCACGAGTATTCTTTTAATACAATTAGTCGCAATAATAGGGGCTTATTTTACTTCAAGAGCTTCGTCACATTTTGGAAATATTCAAACTCTTATTTTCATTAATTGTATTTGGGCAGTATTATGTGTGTTTGCATTTTTCATCACTTTACCTATTCATTTTTATTGTATTGCAAGTATGGTTGGTTTAGTTATGGGCGGAATTCAATCACTTTCAAGATCTACCTATTCTAAATTACTCCCAAAAACTTACGACACCACTTCTTTTTTTAGTTTTTATGATGTAGCAGAGAAAATCAGTATAGTTATTGGTATGTCTATTTATGGATTAATAGATCAATTTACAGGTAGTCCAAGGTTTTCAATCGTATTTTTGGCTCTTTTTTTTATTACTGGAATACTACTTCTGAGAAGAATACCTAAAAAAAATCTATTTAAAGTTTAAAAATATTCTACATTTGGAAAAAAATAAATATCTCTTATAATGAAACCAATAACTATTAAAATTTCAGTACTTTTTTTAACTACATTTTTCGCCCTATGTTCATGTACTACTGATACAGAAGTGATTGATCCAGCAATTAATGTTAATGCAGGTGGAGTAACTGGAACTTATGCAATGACGGCTTACAACACTACTATTCCAACCGATTTGAATAATGACGGAAACACTTCCGTAAATCAAATGCTTGAAACTTCTTGTTTTAACGGAAACTTAATAGTTATTAATTCTAATAATACATTTACTGCCACTTCTAAAGGGGTAGAAATTAGCGTACTCGGAACTACTTCGACCATTGGTTGTTTTTCAGATTCAAATATTAATGGCACTTGGACAATGGTAGGAAATGTATTAAAATTAACCTATACTTTGGAAACAATAGTGTACACCGATGAATATGTTTATTCAGGAAATAATAAACTCACCTATACTGATGGACAAGGAGAGATTGTTGCAACGACTGCTACCGATCAACCCGTATACCTTTCCTCAAAAATTGATGTGATTTATTCCAAACAATAATTAGTTTAAAAGCACAAATTTAAAGCTATCCTCGGATGGCTTTTTTTATTAATTGAATGGCACAAAGATTGCACTGTTAGTTAGTGTATATTTCATTAATTAAATTGGTGCTAATTATTTAATGTTTTATAATTATTTAAAAAAAAAATTGAGTTTGTTACAATATTAATGTCATAATGACCTAAAAAAATCTATGTCAAATCCAAAAATATTTACACTTGACAATTTGTCACTTCAAGAATTTGATACTGATGCGGAATTAATTCCATTATTGACTCCCGAAGATGAGGAAGAAATGAATAATGAGGAATTACCGGATTCGCTACCCATTTTACCGTTGCGAAATACTGTTTTGTTTCCTGGTGTAGTAATTCCGATAACCGCCGGAAGAGACAAGTCGATAAAATTAATAAATGATGCCAATGCTGCTGGAAAAGTCATTGGCGTTGTGGCGCAAAAAAATGAAAACGATGAAGACCCAACGAAGTCGGATATAAATACCATCGGAACGGTAGCAAGTATTTTAAGAGTACTTAAAATGCCTGATGGAAATGTTACGGTTATTTTACAAGGTAAAAAGCGTTTTGAGATTGAAAGTGTCATCTCGGAATTACCCTATATTACAGCCAAAATTAAAAATGTTACCGAATCTCGACCGCTAAAAAAAGATACTGAATTTGGAGCTATTATCGAGTCAATAAAAGATCTGGCCATTCAAATAATTAAAGAGAGTCCAAACATCCCTTCTGAAGCAACGTTTGCTATAAAAAATATTGAAAGTCATTCGTTTCTAATCAATTTTGTTTCTTCAAATATGAATTTATCAGTTTCTGAAAAACAGGGACTTTTAATGATGAATGATTTAAAACAACGCGCTTTTGAAACCTTGCGATACATGAATATCGAATTGCAAAAGCTGGAATTAAAAAATGACATTCAGTCTAAGGTTCGTTTTGATTTAGACCAACAACAGCGCGAGTATTTTTTGCATCAGCAAATGAAAACCATTCAAGAAGAATTAGGGGGCGTTTCACAAGAAGAAGAAATTGATGAAATGCTTCAAAAGTCTAAGGAGAAAAAATGGGATGAAAAAACAAAAAAACATTTTGAACGGGAATTAGCTAAAATGCGAAAAATGAATCCGCAAGCACCTGATTTTGGAATTCAAAGAAATTATTTAGAGTTGTTTTTAGAATTACCTTGGAATGAATTCTCTACCGATAAGTTTGATTTAAAACGTGCTCAAAAAATATTAGACCGAGATCACTTCGGGTTAGAAGATGTAAAAAAGAGAATGATTGAACATTTAGCGGTTATTAAACTAAGAAATGACATGAGATCTCCAATTATCTGTTTAACAGGACCTCCAGGTGTTGGTAAAACATCAATTGGTAAATCCGTTGCAGAAGCATTGGGTCGAGAATACGTAAGAATTTCTTTAGGAGGTCTTAGGGATGAGGCTGAAATTCGAGGTCATAGAAAAACCTACATTGGGGCTATGCCTGGTCGGATCATTCAAAGTTTAAAAAAAGCTGGTACCTCAAATCCCGTTTTTGTTTTAGATGAAATTGATAAATTATCTAGTAGTCATCAAGGAGATCCTTCTTCAGCTTTGTTAGAAGTTTTGGATCCTGAGCAAAACAATGCTTTTTATGATAATTTTTTGGAATTAGGCTATGATTTATCAAAGGTGATGTTTATTGCTACTTCTAACAATATGGCTGCAATTCAACCTGCACTTCGTGACCGAATGGAAATCATTTCAATGTCTGGATATACCATCGAGGAAAAAGTAGAAATTGCCCGACAGCACTTGTTTCCAAAACAACTTTCTGCACATGGATTAACTCCAAAAGACTTAACTATTGCAAAAAAACAATTAGAAAAAATTGTAGAAGGATACACCCGTGAATCTGGAGTTCGAGGTTTAGAAGTAAAAATTGCTCAAGTAATCAGAAATGCTGCGAAATCCATTGCTATGGAAGAAACGTACAATAAGAAAATAACAGATGAAGACATTCTTAAAGTACTTGGAGTTCCAAGATTAGAGCGTGATAAGTATGAAAATAACGATGTAGCTGGAGTGGTTACAGGTTTAGCTTGGACCAGTGTAGGAGGAGATATTTTATTCATTGAGTCCCTAATATCTAAAGGGAAAGGTACGATGACAATTACAGGAAATTTGGGTACTGTAATGAAAGAATCGGCTACCATTGCCTTAGAATATATTAAATCAAATACGGAACTTTTAGGTTTAGATCCTGAGTTACTGTCAAAATATAATATTCATCTTCATGTTCCCGAAGGGGCAACACCTAAAGACGGACCAAGTGCCGGAATTGCAATGTTAACGTCACTAGTTTCTCTTTTCACCCAAAAACGAGTAAAGAAAAATTTAGCCATGACTGGCGAGATAACTTTGAGAGGAAAGGTATTACCTGTAGGAGGAATCAAAGAGAAAATCTTAGCGGCCAAGAGAGCCAATATCAAAGAAATTATTCTTTGCCACGAAAATAAAAGTGACGTAGATGAAATTAAGTCCGAATACTTAGAGGGATTAACTTTTCATTATGTAAAAGAGATGAGCGAAGTATTAACAATTGCTATAACTAACCAAAAAGTTAAAAACGCAAAAACACTTTAGCATTCAGTAATAAGGTAAAGCTTAATTTTATTTCTCAATTTAATTAAGTTTTACCTTTTCATAAATTCCATACTTAAAAATAATATCTTCGCAATTGCGTTATGTTATCCATCAGAAGTGAATATGTCAAAGAAAGTCCTCGCTGTTTTTATTTTATTTTTAGGTTCCCTATCTTTTGGACAAATAGGTGGTCAGTCAGTATATCAATTTTTGAATTTAGTTACCTCTCCACGACAAGCTGCTTTAGGAGGTAAAACGATTACTATTTTTGATGATGACGTGAATCAAGCTCATTTTAATCCAGCAACTATAAATCCCGAAATGGACAACCATTTGGCCTTGAATTATGGAAGTTATTTTGGTGAAGTTTCCTATGGAACGGCCTCATATGCCTATACTTATGACCGACATCTTCAGACTTTTCACATAGGGATTAATTATGTTAATTATGGAAAATTTGAAGGGAGGGATGAAGCTGGTGAACTCACCTCAGATTTTACAGGCAGTGAAGCTGCTCTTTCTTTTGGGTATTCCTACAATATCCCTAACTCTGATTTTTATATTGGAACTAACGGAAAAATAATCACTTCAAATTTAGAACGTTACAGCTCTTTTGGGGGAGCATTTGATATCGGTACTCTCTATATAGATGAACTAAATGATATTAATTATGCGCTAGTTGCAAGGAATATCGGAGTACAATTTACAACCTATGCTGGTGATAAAGAAAAACTTCCTTTTGAACTTCTCATTGGGATTTCACAAGAATTGGAAAATGTACCTATTCGATGGCACATTACTATGGAAAACCTACAGCAATGGCAAGTTGCCTTCTCAAATCCGGCAAGGGCAGTGGGATCAATCGATGGTGGATCAACTCCTGAAAAAGTTTCTTTTTTTAATAATGCCTTACGACACATGGTTTTGGGGGCAGAGTTGTTTCCAAAAAAAGGATTTAATCTTAGATTGGGTTATAATTTTCGAAGAGGAGAAGAACTTCGCATACTCGAACAACGTAATTTTTCAGGAATTTCTCTCGGTTTTGGGCTAAAAATAAAAAAAATAAAATTCAACTATTCCTATTCCAGATATACTTTAGCAGGGAATACGAGCTTATTTGGCTTGACCATAAATTTTCAAGAACAATAAATACAAATTAGTTTTTATATCTTTGAAACTTTAATTTTACAAGCTTTGAATAAAAAAATCACCATTGCGATTGACGGATATTCCTCCACGGGAAAAAGTACATTAGCCAAACAAATTGCTAAAGAATTAGGGTATGTCTATGTAGATACTGGAGCAATGTATCGAGCTATTGCCTATTACGCAATGAAAAACAATTGTATTTCTACTAGTTTTTTTGATAAACAAACGCTTATCGCTAAGTTACCTGAAATTAACTTAAAATTTAAATTCAATCCTTCGCTGGGTTTTGCTGAAATGTACTTGAATGATGTTAATATTGAAAACGAAATTCGATCTATCGAAGTTTCTAATTTTGTCAGCATCGTTGCAGAAGTATCCGAAATTCGATCAAAATTAGTTCAGTTGCAACAAGAAATGGGAAAAAATAAAGGCATTGTAATGGACGGTCGCGACATTGGAACCGTTGTTTTTCCTGATGCTGAACTTAAAATATTCATGACTGCCAGTCCAATTATAAGAGCACAACGAAGATTTACTGAATTGAAAGAAAAAGGAACTACCGTTTCCTACGAAGACGTGTTGAAGAACGTGCAAGAACGAGATTATATTGACACACATCGTCAAGACTCCCCACTTATTAAAGCAGAAAATGCAATTGAAATTGATAATTCCAATCTAACTAGAGAACAACAATTTCAACAGGTCATGGAATTAGTTGCAGCCAAATTAAATTAACGAATGTTTTAATTTTTTTTTAGAAAAATCTAAATACTTGCTATTTTCAATTTTAATAGTAGATTTACAATCTATTTTCATTACAAAAAACTAGCATTATGAATATCAAGTATAGACTAACTTTAATGAGTTTCCTTCAATTCTTTGTTTGGGGAGCATGGTTGATTACCGTTGGTAATTATTGGTTTGGCACCAAACAATGGAGTGGAGAACAGTTTGGCGCGATTTTTTCTACACTTGGAATTTCCTCAATAATTATGCCTGCCATCACTGGTATTATTGCAGATAAATATATTAGCGCCGAAAAATTATACGGATTTCTTCATATTTTAGGAGGAATGGTTTTATTTTATATTCCGCAAGTAGAAGATCCTATTACTTTCTATTGGGTAATTTTTGTTGCAATGTTGTGCTATATGCCCACTATTTCCTTGTCAAACTCAGTGGCATATACCATACTAAAAAATAATAATTTTGATGTAGTAAAGGTCTTTCCTCCCATTAGAGTATGGGGCACTATCGGTTTTATCGCTGCCATGTGGTTAACCAATTTATCTGGAAACAAAGCCTCGGCTAATATGTTTTATATTTCAGCGGTTTCAGCTTTGGTTTTGGGGATCTATTCTTTTACGTTACCCAAATGTCCTCCACAAAAACTTATTTCTGAAAACGCAACCGTTATTCAAAAATTAGGACTAGATGCTTTTAAATTATTTGGAACTTATAAAATGGCGCTTTTCTTTTTATTCTCCATGTTTTTAGGCGGTGCATTGCAATTAACCAATATGTATGGGGACATTTTTTTGTCCGAATTTGGTAAAATGCCTCAATATGCTGAAAGCATTGTAGTAAAAAAATCAACTTTGATTATGTCGATTTCTCAAATTTCGGAAACCTTGTTTATTTTAGCTATTCCTTTTTTCTTGAAACGTTTTGGAATCAAACAAGTAATGTTAATTTCTATGTTGGCTTGGGTATTGCGTTTTGGATTATTTGCCTATGGAAATCCTGCTGATGGATTATGGATGATCGTTTTATCGTGTATTGTTTACGGAATGGCCTTTGATTTCTTTAATATTTCGGGTTCACTTTTTGTAGAAACTACCACTGATTCTGCTATTCGTTCTTCCGCTCAAGGGTTGTTTATGATGATGTCAAATGGTTTCGGAGCTTTTTTTGGTGGTATTATAAGTGGTATCGTTATTGACGCTTATTACACACATAACGGAGTTCGCGATTGGCACAATATATGGTTGGCCTTTGCGGGGTATGCTTTAGTAATTGGAATTGCCTTTGCCGTATTCTTTAAACACCAACACAATCCTCAGGAAATAGCGAAAATTAATCATTAACAAATGATTTTTCGCATCAAAATAATTAGTACTACCTTAAAGTTGTTTTACTTAAATTGGGAGAATAGTAAGTAGGGGGGAGTAATTTTTTAATCGGTACATTAACTGAACAAATTCATATCCATTTTTCCATAAAGTAATGATCATTGCTACAATTAGGATTGGCATTACTATTTTAAAATAATTTGATTTTAAAAAATTTTCTTTTGACATTTTTTTATCTAACTGTGTATCTTCGGTAAGTAATTTAGCTAGATGATTGATACTATTTGATGTAAATAATTTAGGCCTAATAAGTATTCACCAAATATATAACTTAAAATGTGTTAAGCTAACTTTTGGTTTTTTAAACATACCCATTATCCTTTATTAATCAATGCTATTTTAACCTATAACTTTTTGAAAATAAGTAAAAATGTATTACCTTTGCACACCTTTTGGTGAATAGGAGTTTCCTTAAGGTATAAAAAAATCTAACAAACAACTTCTGTTTTTTCTATCACACTAAGAAACTCGAGAAAATACAGAATACAAATTTTTTATCAGCATGTCTGAACAATTAAAAACACAAGAGCAATTTTTAGCAGATTTCAACTGGCATAATTTCCAAGAAGGAATTGATGCAGTAGACTCTAAAAACTTGCAAGAATTTGAAGAATTAGTATCAAAAACATTTATTGATACTGATCAAGAAGAGGTAGTAGAAGGAGTTGTCGTTCGTATTACAGATCGTGATGCTATCGTTGACATTAACGCAAAATCTGAAGGAGTTATTTCTTTGAACGAATTTCGTTACAATCCCAA
Source organism: Flavobacterium sp. (assembly GCA_044231345.1). Taxonomy (GTDB): domain Bacteria; phylum Bacteroidota; class Bacteroidia; order Flavobacteriales; family Flavobacteriaceae; genus Flavobacterium. The sequence continues at coordinate 10,747 of JBIHZQ010000028.1, read as the reverse complement.
CCTAAAAGTAGGGGATAAAGTAGAAGTATTAATTGACATCCGTGAGGATAAAACTGGTCAATTAGTATTGTCTCACAGAAAAGCACGTACAATTAAATCATGGGATAGAGTTATTTCAGCAAATGAAACAGGAGAAATCGTTAATGGTTTTGTGAAATGCAGAACTAAAGGTGGTATGATTGTTGACGTTTTCGGAATCGAAGCTTTCTTACCAGGATCTCAAATTGATGTTAAACCAATTAGAGATTATGATGTTTATGTGAACAAAATGATGGAATTCAAAGTAGTGAAAATTAACCACGAATTTAAAAACGTTGTTGTTTCTCACAAAGCGCTTATCGAAGCGGATATTGAAGTACAGAAAAAAGAAATCATTGGTCAATTACAAAAAGGACAAGTATTAGAAGGTGTGGTAAAAAACATTACTTCTTATGGTGTGTTTATTGATTTAGGTGGAGTCGATGGATTAATTCACATTACAGATCTTTCTTGGAGTAGAATTAACCACCCAAGTGAAGTATTAGAATTAGATCAAAAATTGAATGTTGTAATTCTTGATTTTGATGATGAGAAAACAAGAATTCAATTAGGATTGAAACAATTAAACGCTCACCCTTGGGATGCATTAAATGCAGACCTTAAAGTTGGAGATAAAGTTAAAGGAAAAGTAGTGGTTATTGCTGATTACGGAGCATTTATCGAAGTAGCTGAAGGAGTTGAAGGATTAATTCACGTTTCAGAAATGTCATGGTCTACTCACTTAAGAAGTGCGCAAGACTTTGTAAAAGTAGGAGATGTAGTAGAAGGAGTAATTTTGACGTTAGATAGAGATGACCGTAAAATGTCATTAGGAATCAAGCAATTAACACAAGATCCATGGACTGACATTACCGCTAAATACCCTGTAGGTTCAAAACATTCAGGAGTAGTTAGAAACTTTACAAACTTTGGAATTTTTGTAGAATTAGAAGAAGGAATTGATGGATTAATTTATATCTCAGATTTATCTTGGACTAAGAAAATCAAACACCCATCAGAATTTGTAAACGTTGGTGAAAAATTAGACGTAGTAGTATTAGAGTTAGACGTTGAAGGCCGTAAATTATCTTTAGGGCATAAACAAACTACCGCTAATCCTTGGGATCAATATGAAGATTCATTCGCTGTAGGAACAATCCACACAGGTGAAATTTCTGAAATTGTTGATAAAGGAGCTACAGTAGAATTTGGTGACGATATAGTTGCATTCATTCCTACACGTCACCTTGAAAAGGAAGACGGTAAAAAATTGAAAAAAGGCGAATCAGCTGAATTTAAAGTTATCGAATTTAACAAAGAATTCAAAAGAGTAGTAGCTTCACATACTGCAATCTTCCGTGAAGAAGAGGAAAAGAATGTTAAAACTGTTACAGAGAATACATCATCAAATAATGCAGCTGCTGCAACTTTAGGTGACAATAATGATATTCTTGCTGAATTAAAAGCTAAAATGGAAAAAGGAGGTAAATAATAGTTCTTTTTTTAAACAACAAAGCCTCGCATTAGCGAGGCTTTTTTTTGTATAAAATTCTGTAAAAACAGCATCTTCCTATATAATTAAAAAATAATTTGTTAGAAATAGAGGTTTAACGTTATTATTTTGATCGACAATTCTTAACAATGATTAATTCGTTGTGTTTTTCAACTTTAGGAACAGTTCGTACCGAATATTCGTTTGGATTAAACTGTTTGCAGTAGTTTTTATTGCGTTGTACGGCCTCAATATTTAATAACATAGTATTAAAGAGTAGGTATCCGTTGTTTTGTAATAGATTACCAATTCGATTACTAAAAAAAGGCTCAAATAAGAAGTTAGGCATCGCAGTATCTTGAAAAACATCAATAATAATTAAATCATACTTTTCAGTTGTTTTTAACACAAATTCAAACGCATCATCATTAATAATAGTGACGTTTTTTATTTCATCTAATTTAAAGTAGGTAGTTGCAATTTCAATTACTTCTGCATCAATTTCTACCCCAGTAATTGTTGCTTTGCATTTAATCTCATCAGTCAGCGTTCGTAAAACACTACCAGCACCAACGCCCAATACTAAGACTGAATCCATTTTGGAAATGGCATCAAAACCAATTTCTTTAAGCCCTTTCCTTAATATACGTTGCAAACTTCCATAGGAATAGTTTGTGTTTTCAGAATCCAATACTAATTCACCATTAACCCATGTGATTTCAAGTAGTGAACTAAGTTTAGATTTTTTCTTGTAAATAGTAATAGGATACAAATAACTAAATATTTTTTTGAGCATCTATTTTTTTTCTCAAAAATAAGCGATTAATGTTACTTTTACATAAAATATATTTTTGATGAAGAAAAGAATTTATAAATGGATTTTTTTTCAGCTAATGGGATGGAAAATTAATGGAACCATCGATGGAAAAATTTCTAAATGTGTAATGATGGTGATTCCGCATACAAGTTGGCATGACTTTTATTTAGGAATTTTTACCCGAGGAATACTGGATTTAGAAATGAATTTTGTAGGAAAAAAAGAATTATTTACTTTTCCTTTAAATTATTACTTTAGATATATGGGTGGCGCTCCTATTGATCGAACTGGGAATTTGAATAAAGTTGATGCCATAGCACAATTATTTGATCAAAAAAAAGTATTTCGTTTAGCGATTGCTCCAGAGGGCACTAGAAAAAAAGTAACTGAATTAAAAACAGGATTTTATTATATTGCTTTAAAAGCAGGAGTTCCAATAATTCCAATTGCTTTTGATTTTAGTAAAAAAGAAGTCCGAATAGGGAAACCATTTTATCCAACAGCAAATAGTGACGAAGACATCGCTGTTTTATGTAAACATTTCATTGGAGTGAAAGGTAAAATACCAGAAAATAGTTTTGAAGTAAATTAATTAACAGCAATTAAATAGTTGATTTTTCGATTATTTTTAACCTAAAGTATTTAAATATATAAATTAGTTTAAAATATTGATTTTAAATTAATTAATTATAATTTTTTTTTACTTTAAAGTAAATGATGTTGCAATTTTTTTTTGATAATGCAATAAAAAAATTGCCAATAACTTTTAGAGTAATAATAATGAAATTTACATTTGTCATATTAAATCAATACCATGAATTTAGAACAGTTATATCTTCAAAATAAGGTTTCAAAATTGGCGGGAAAATATATCAGGCTAGAAGATATAGAACCCATATTGAAGTCTCTTACTACTCATGGAACACTTGAAATAATTGGACATTCTGTTTTTAAGAAACCGATTTATCAGTTTAAAATTGGAATTGGGGTAAAAAAAATATTTATTTGGTCACAAATGCATGGAAATGAAAGCACTACGACTAAAGCAGTCATGGACTTTATAATTTTCCTGCATTCTAATACTCCTCAAAGTTCAACGATGTTAGCGAATTTTACGTTTCTTTTTATCCCGATGTTAAATCCTGACGGAGCAATGCTTTATACTAGAGAAAATGCGAACAAGGTAGATTTAAATAGGGATTCAATCAAACAGTCACAACCTGAGAGTCAAATTTTAAGAAAGACATATATTCAATTTCAGCCAGATTACTGTTATAACATGCATGATCAACGAACTATTTTTGGTACTGAGCACTATAATTTACCAGCAACAGTTTCTTTTTTAGCTCCAGCTTTTGATGAAATAAGATCGATAAATGAGAGTAGAAAAAAAGCAATGGACGTAATAATTGCAATGAATACGGTTTTGCAAGACTATATACCTAATCAAATCGGACGTTTTGACGATACATTTAATAGGAATTGTGTAGGGGATACCTTCCAATTACTAGGTACTCCTACGATATTAATTGAAGCAGGTTATTATCAAGGTGATTATTATCGTGAAGAAACTCGAAAATTTGTTTTTTACGCTTTAATTTCAGGATTTAGGCATCTCAACGAAAACGATATAGTTGATAACAAAATTGATGATTATTTGAATATTCCTCAAAATAAAGTATGTTTTTATGATATTGTTTATAAAAATATTAAAATTTATTATGATAATAATGAAATAATTACGAATTTTGCAATTCAATACAAAGAGGAAATAATAGACAATTCTCTTTTTTTTAACGCTTATATTGTTGAAATTGGCGAATTACAAGGGTATCACGGACATTTTGAATTGGATGTTCACGAATTACCGTTTAGAGATGGATTAGGAATTATTCCAAAAATATCTCAAAAAGCTGATTTTTATTTAGGAAATGACATTGAAATTGTTAATGGATTGATAAAAAATCATTTGTAAAATCACTATTATTTTAAAAAGTGTTCTCTTTGTAGTTGTAATTTTTTTTAAATTAAATTATTAATTATGAGTAAGTTTCGATTAGATGAAGTTGATCATCAGATTTTAGACATGTTGATTGACAATACCAGAGTTCCATTTACCGATATCGCTAAGAAGTTGTTGATTTCAGCAGGTACTGTTCACGTCAGAGTGAAAAAGATGGAGGATGCAGGAATAATTAAAGGATCTTCATTGACACTTGATTACGAAAAATTGGGCTATTCTTTTATTGCCTACGTAGGGGTGTTTTTAAATAATACCTCTCAAACTAAATTTGTTTTAGAACGAATTAGTGAAATTCCTTTTGTTACAGTGGCTCATGTAACTACTGGTAAATTCAATATTTTTTGCAAAATTAGAGCTAAAGATACAAAACATGCAAAAGATGTTATCTTTATGATTGATGACATTGAGGGAGTATACAGAACAGAAACAATGATTTCATTGGATGAAAGCATTAATGATAAAAAACGATTGATGCATACTATTTTTCAGAATATGTAATCGATCATTTGTGAAATGAAAACCTCAAGCTTTTAGTTTGAGGTTTTTTTATAAAATAAATACTAATTTCCAATATAGAATGTTTTTAAATCAACTTGAATCAGCCGAGTACCCTACTAATTTTAAGAATTATATTGAAATTTTGGATAATGTACATTTAATTGAAGAATTAGAAATTTCACTTTCTGATTTCATAAAGTTCGTTCAAAATATTTCGATTGACAAATTTGATTATCGTTATGCTGAAGGCAAATGGACTATTAAAGACATTATTCAGCATGTGATAGATTCAGAACGTATTTTTTGTTATCGGGCGTTGAGATTTTCCAGAAATGACAGTACTGAATTACCTTCTTTTGATGAGGTATCTTTTAGTACTAACACAGACGCTAATAAGAGAAGTATTCAGGAGTTGTTAGCTGATTTATCAGCAGTAAGGTATGCGACGCTTTCGCTTTTTAAGAGTTTTTCTAAAGAACAATTATTACGAAGTGGACTTGCTTCAGGCAATAAAATTTCGGTCAGGGCTATTGGGTTTGTTATTTTAGGACATCAAAAACACCACCAATTAATTTTTAGAGAGAAATATTTATAAAAAAAAGGGAAATCAATTGATTTCCCTTTTTTTTATTCTTCATCCGTATCGTCTTCATCTAAATCTATTTCTTCAGAATCATCATTAGTGGTTTCCTCTTCATCCTCTTCATCCTCCTCTTCATCCTCGATATCCAATCCTTTTATTGGTGCAATTGGTTCAATAACGGCATCTAAATCTTCATCGTCAAATTTTTCAATTCTACTCGCTAGTTTGGTACTAACTTTAACTAGGTAAATCGTGTCTTCTGTTCTAACTTCAACTGCTTCTATTAATTCATTTTGTGCATTTCTAAAACGAATAATATTAGAATCATCATATCCGTCAGGGAATTTTTCTACTAATAAAGTTAAAATACTATTAGTCAATTTAGCATAATCAACAATAACTCTTCTCATAAATGGTTTATTATAAATCTAATAAGTAAGCAAAAATTAAAGGTGCTACAATGGTAGCATCGGACTCAATAATAAATTTTGGGGTGGTAATATCTAATTTACCCCAAGTTATTTTTTCATTTGGAACAGCACCTGAATATGAACCATAACTGGTAGTTGAATCAGATATTTGGCAAAAATAACTCCAAAAGGGCACATCATGCATTTCCATATCTTGATACAACATTGGGACTACACAAATTGGAAAGTCTCCTGCAATTCCCCCACCAATTTGAAAAAAACCAACGCCATTCCTACTGTTTTTTGGATACCAGTCCGCTAGAAATGTCATGTATTCAATTCCAGATTTCATGGTTGATGCTTTCAGCTCTCCCTTTAGCACATAAGAGGCAAATATATTTCCCATGGTACTATCTTCCCATCCTGGAACAATTATTGGCATATTTTTTTCTGCAGCAGCATACATCCAACTGTCTTTTAAATCGATCTCATAATATTCTTCAAGCACTCCTGAAAGCAACATTTTATACATAAATTCATGTGGAAAATAACGCTCTCCATTGTCATCAGCATCTTTCCAGATTTTATAAATGTGTTTTTGAAGTCTTCGAAATGCTTCGTGCTCAGGAATACAAGTATCAGTTACTCTATTCAGCCCTCTTTCAAGTAAATCCCATTCTTCCTGGGGAGTTAAATCACGATAGTTAGGCACTCTTTCATAATGCGAATGTGCTACTAAATTCATTATATCTTCCTCGAGGTTAGCTCCAGTACACGAAATAATTTGAACTTTATCTCTTCGAATCATTTCAGCAAAAATTTTTCCAATTTCAGCAGTACTCATCGCACCGGCTAAAGTGACCATCATTTTGGCTCCATTTTCTAATTGTTTTTCGTAAGCTTTAGCAGCATCGACAACGGTTGCAGAATTGAAATGCAAATAATATTTTTCAATAAACTGACTAATTGGTCCTTTACTCATTTTTCTGTTTTTTATTTAAAATTAAACGTGTTGAAATTGGTTTTAATTTTAAATTTAGTGATTGTTTTTATTTTTTTCGTACCCTAATATTTTTAATACCTCTTCTGAAGTTTGCTGTTCAGAAAAAACCTCCGTAGCCAAAATCCCATTATCATCTCTATCGATTAATATATGCTTTGGTTGCGGTATCAAACAGTGATGAAGTCCACCATATCCACCAATAGTTTCTTGGTAGGCACCTGTATTGAAAAAACCGATATAGAGTGGTTTCTCTTTGTTGTATTTTGGCAAATAAATTGCATTCATGTTTTGTTCGGAATTATAATAGTCGTCACTATCGCAAGTCATTCCTCCTAACAATACTCTTTCATAGGTTTCGTTCCAACGATTGACGGCCAGCATTACAAATCGTTTGTTTATCGCCCAAGTATCTGGTAGCGTAGTAATAAATGATGAGTCAATCATGTTCCATTTTTCACGATCATTTTGCTGTTTTTGATACAAAACTTGATAGATTGCACCACCACTTTCTCCTACTGTAAAAGAACCAAATTCGGTAAATATATTAGGCACATCAACCTCTGCTTCATCACAGGCAATTTTTATTTGATTGATGATTTCATCAATCATATATTGGTAATCGTATTCGAATGCTAATGAATTTTTGATTGGAAAACCACCACCGATGTTTAAGCTATCTAGTGAGGAACATTCTTTTTTTAATGCTACATATACTTTGATACATTTTACTAATTCGTTCCAATAATAGGCGTTGTCATTAATTCCAGTATTGATAAAAAAGTGGAGCATTTTCAATTCCAATTTTTTATTCTCTTGTATTTGTTTTTTGTAGAATGGAACAATATTTTTATAACCTATTCCCAAACGTGAAGTATAAAATTCAAATTTTGGCTCTTCCTCAGCAGCAATACGAATCCCAATTTTAAATTTACCCTTTATTTGTCCTTGAAGTAAATCAAGTTCTTCAAAATTGTCGATTATTGGAATTGTATTTTTGTGACCATTATTAATGATTCGAGCAATGTTCTCAATATATTGATCTCTTTTAAAGCCATTACAAATTACATAAGTACTTTTATTTATTTTTCCAGATTGCATTAAATTTTCCACAATATTAATATCAAAAGCAGAGGATGTTTCAATATGAATATTGTTTTTGAACGCCTCATTCATGATGTATTCAAAGTGGGAGCTTTTTGTACAATAGCAAAAGAAATATTTTCCTTCATAATTGTTTTTTTCCATCGCATTTCTAAACCATACTTTAGCTCGCTTAATATTATTCGATATTTGCGGTAAGTAGGTAAACTTTAATGGTGTTCCATATTCTTCAACTAATTTCATTAAATCAATATTATGAAATTGAAGATTATCTTTTACAAGATTAAATTCTTCCTGAGGAAAGTAGTAAGTTTGATTTATAAGGTCGGAATATTTTGTATTCATTTGTTAGTCAAGTAATTAAAAATAAATGTAATTGAAATAAAATTAATATACTAATTTTCAAACCCTAATATTCGCATAAATAATTTGAAGTTTTTGTGGATAGAAAAAAAACAGATTTAATATAAGCAATAGACTAAAAAGTAAGTTTTTTGAATATAAATAGTTTTCAGCAAAGTATGCCTTGCCAAAACTTATACAACAAAAAAGCACTGTGTTATTTTTGATTCTATTCATTGTGGCAAATGTAAAAAATAATATTTTCCAAAAGCAACCCTTTTTATAAAAAAAAATTACAATTTATAATCGTCAAATGCCTTAATAATTAATTGATTTTCAACTTCTTGATTTAAAACAAACGATCCAATTCCATTAATTAAGGTAAATTGGATCATTCCAAATTCATTTTTCTTGTCATGAATGAGCAATTCTATGACTGCTTCCACATCGTTTGAATTGATAATGATGGGTTCGAAAATTGATTGAACAGTTTTTTTAATTTGAAGGTACTCTTCTTTTTTCAACCTATTTTTCTGCCAAGAAATATGACTTTCTAGTACGAGTCCAATGGCGATTGCTTCTCCATGTAATAATTTATTTTTAAGAAAATAACTTTCTAAAGCATGACCAAGTGTATGTCCGAAATTTAATGCTTTTCGAATTCCTTTTTCAGTTGGATCTTGAATTACAATTTCATTTTTTATTTGAATGGAACGGTAAATAAGTGATTCTAAATCATCCAAATTTAATTGGTCCATAGAAAGAAACTTTTCCCAATAATTTTTATCAAAAGTCAAACCATGTTTGAGCATTTCTGCTAATCCAGATCGCATTTCGTTTGAGGGCAAACTTGTCAAATAGGAGCAGTCTATCCATATGGTTTTTGGATTAGAAAAGACGCCAATTTGATTTTTTAAAATGCCTAAATTTATGCCTGTTTTACCACCTACGGAAGCATCTACCATGGCAAGAAGCGTCGTTGGGATGTTAATAAAATCAATGCCTCTTTTGAATGTTGATGCCACAAAACCACCCAAATCACTAATTACACCACCGCCTAAATTGAGGAGAACACTTTTTCTATCGGCACCTAGTTCGGTTAAAACATTCCAAATTTGGAGACACGTATCACTATTTTTATTTAGTTCTCCTGATTCAATTTCAATAATTTCAATAGGGACTTCAACAGCAAGATTGGCTAATAATTTTGGTAAGCAATATTCATTAGTGTTTTCATCTACTAAAATAAAAATAGTAGAATAGGTAGCTTCTAACAAGAATTGATTTAGTAACGAATAATCATTTTCGTTAAAAAAAATTCGATAACCATTTGCTTCAATCGATTTCATAATGTTTAATAAATACCAGCAAAATAAGTCATTTTTTTTGATTTAATCGATATTATTTAATCTCTTTATTTTTATAATTATCTGGTAATAGTATCTAAAAAAAGCGTAATTTTGTTTATTATTTTTATTAAAAAGTTAAACACTTATTCTAATCATATTTCATACCTTGAATAAAAAAGCAGTTAATATTGTTTGGTTTAAACGTGATTTACGTTTTTTAGATCATGAGCCACTTTTCAAGGCAAATCAAGACGGGCTTCCTATACTATTAGTCTATTTTTTTGAACCATCAGTCATGGGATATCATGATTCTGACGAACGTCATTGGCGGTTTATATATGAATCACTGCAGGACATGCAGTCAAAATTGGATTCTATTTGTGGTAAGATTTATTTTTTTCACAGAGAAGTCCAGCCAGTTTTTGAAGAATTGATTTCAATGTATGAGGTTAAAACTGTTTTTTCACACCAAGAAATTGGAAACAAAATCACTTATGACAGAGATATAGCCATGCAATCTTATTTTGATAACAATTCTATTGATTGGGAACAATCGAAAATGCATGGGGTAATTAGAAAGTTAAAATCTCGAATAGACTGGCAGGAACGTTGGCAAACATCGATGCGTTCGATTCCGTATACTAACGATATAAAGAATTTAAAGTTAGAAACTTTAACGCCAGAAAACTATGAAAATTTAAAAGGGGATCCACTTTCTGAAGGGATAACAGTTCGCAATGAAAATTTCCAGCAGGGTGGTGAATATTGGGCTTGGAGGTATTTAGATAGTTTTGTAAAAAAACGTTATGTTGATTACAGTAAGCACATTTCTAAACCGAGTTTAAGCAGAAAAAGTTGCAGTAGAATGTCTCCCTACATAGCCTATGGAGCCATTAGTATTCGAATGATTTATCAATACACCAATCAACATTATGAAACGTCAAAAAATAAACGTGCGCTTCAAAATTTTGTTTCCCGATTGCTTTGGCATTGCCATTTCATTCAAAAATTTGAAGACGAATGTCGAATGGAATTTGAAAATATAAATCGAGCATTTGATGAGTTACAAAAACCTAGAAATGAAAAATTAATAAAAGCTTGGCAGGTGGGA
>JBIHZQ010000089.1:0-7711 GCA_044231345.1 Flavobacterium sp. | reverse complement strand
CTAGTGATAGAACCAACCGATTGTGCTACCCATCCCGTGCCAGAAACATAGGCAAACAAAACTGGATTTGCTACCAATCCTGATACATCAGAAACGGCGGTCCAAGCAAAAGTTAAATCAACTCCGTATCCACCAGAATTAGCATTTGTTTTTGTGATTTTCCATGTTCTATTAATCACATTAGTCATTGAATTTCCAGTAGTTCCTGCATCTAGAACACCATCTAAAACACTTACCGAAAAAGTGTCGGCAGTTCCCGTATTATTTTTAATTGTTACGGGATTATAAGAACTATTTCCAACAGGGAAAAGATTAGGTACGGTAGATGTATTCGAAATAAGTTGTCCCGTTCCATTTGTTTTCACATAAGCGGTAGCCGAAGATTCTATTACTGAACCTATTGTGGCATTATAATTTCCTAACGTAAAAATATTTCCATTCAATCGTAATGTCCCAGCATTGATCCAATCTGTTCCAGCGGTATAGGTTGAATTAGTACTGTTTGCCAAAATAAAAGCATTCGATGAGGTAGTGAAATTCGCTGGGGCAGAACCTCCTACTCCACTTGAACTCGTGTTCCAAGAACCTAAAGTTTGCATTGCTGAAGCACCTGCTGCAGAGGTATAATAAGGGGCAACAATCTCGGCTCTAATTGTCGATGAAACAGTACAACCATTTGATTGTGTTCCAGTTAATTTGTAGTACCCTATATTACCAGCGGCAAACGAGGCAATATTCAAATTAGAAGTAGTTACTCCAGATATTGTTCCTGAATTCGACAAATTAGTAAAAGTACTGTTATCATTGCTCTTACTCCACTGACTAGCTATTGTACCAGTACTCGCTGTAGCTACTATATTGGGTGAAAAAGTAGCTCCTGTTGAAATATATACTGGAGTTATTGGTGCGGTCAAAATGTAAGGAGTAGTTGTTGTATTTTGTTCGTAAACATAAAACTCTGACATCCCTGCGATAGACCAATCTGTCCATGATTTATATTTTGAAACCCTAACATATTTGGCCGAAATTGCTGGGAATGTAAAATAGCTTCCTAAAGTAGCTCCCCAACCACTTCCGTTTACTCCGGTACCAGAAATATTTGTAACTACGGTTGTCCAATTGATATTGTCGGTACTCACTAATATATCACCTCCATCAAAATTTGGTCCATTAACAAAACCATCACCATAATTATAACTCAATCCAATCATACCTTGAATAAATACTTTATCAATAATTTTAACAGTTCCTAAATTATTGGTAACATATCCACTTCCTGAAGGATTGTTATTGTGAACAATTAATCCTGTGGCTTCATCACCATCAGTCATTGAGCCCCAAAAATAAAAGAAATTGGTTTGAGAAATAGGTTGATACGAATATTGCCATGGGTTGTTTTCGGGATCAGGAAAATAAGTTTCGTAATCTACAACGTGATCCCAATAGGTTTGAAGACCCGAATACCCATCATTTGTATTGGTTAATGCCAAAGGAGTTCCTCCAGTACAAGTTCCAAAAACTTCGGCTACATACAATGTAGCAGCATTACTATAATTGTCGCAACCTGCAGATTTTGTCAATTTTAATCGGTATTGGTATTGATGTAAGTTAGGTTTTGCAACGCTTATTGTTAGTGTAGCTGTTGTTCCTGTTGTACCACTAAATCCAGAATAAATCACATCAGGATCTAAATTAGCAGTTATGTCTACCCAATTTAAACCAGAATCAGTACTTCGTTGCCAAATGTAACTCGTTTGACCCGAGATAGAAGATGTAAAAGTTTTATTAGTACTATTAGTTATAGCATTTACATTGGTTATATTTGAAAAAGTCGCCCCATTGTAGGTTGCGGTGGCTGCTGTTCTAGAGGTAGCTATACATCCGTAAGCATTGGTAACTAGTGCATAAAAAGTTACAGAATTTGCAATAATTGAAGGAGATGTATAGGAACTTCCAGTTCCTAATGAAGAACCTCCTGTTGGGGCAGCAAACCATGAAATACTTGTGTTTGTTGAAGAGGTGGCACTTACAGTTGCTGTACCAAGACCACACAATGTAGTAGGTACCGCAACGGCTGCAGCTGGTAAATCATTCATCGTGGCCGTTACTGCTGTCCTTTGGCTTTCACATGACCCATTTTTTGCTGATACATAACGGATAACATTTCCAGTAGAGACAAATGCATTATTAGTACTTCCAGTTCCTGTTGGAAAAGTTGTTGTCGTATCGGTATACCAATTAATAGTTACACCAGTTGAATAAGATGCAACGGCACTTAGTACCACATTAGTATTTTTACACCCTGAATTAGGAGTAATTGATGTGATTGTTGGGGTGTTAATTATTGTTGCAATAACAGCAGTTCTTGATGCTGCGGGACCGTTACAATTTGATATTTCGGCATAATACGTAGTCGTTGCTGAAATTGAAGGTGTTACAAAGGAAGTTCCAGTACCTAGAGAAGTTCCACCAGATGCCACTAAATACCAATTCACTATCGCACCAAAAGAATTAGTAGGATTAATATTTACTGCTAAAGTGACTGAACCTGAATCACAACGGGAAGCTGCAGTTCCTGAAGAAATAGACGGTGCTAAAGTAACTATCGTTGCTGCTACAGCTGTTCTTGGGTTAGAAGACAAACAACCATTTGAACTAACCGCTTGAGCATAATAGGTGGTGCTAGACGATAACGTTGGGGTAATAAAAGACAAGCCAGTACCTAATAGTGTACCATTGGTTGAAGCATCATACCAATTAACCGTACTTCCAGAACTAACTGCTGCTAATGTCAAAGTAGCACTGCCACATGAGGAAGCTGGTGTTGTTGAGGTTATAGTAGGGTTTTGTGTTACCGTAATAACTATAGGAGTAGTAAAATAAAATACGGTTGGCGCACTTAATAAGGCAGCAGCTCTACGGTAGTGTTTTGTAGCACTTAATGTTCCCGGAATAGTATAATCTAATGTATTTGTAGAAGAAATGTCCGTCCAAGAAGAACCATCATTTGAACTTTGCCATTTATAGGTAATAGTACCTGTAGTTGGAAAAGTTGCAGGGGAAACTGAAGTAAGCGCAGCTGGTGCAGTATTACTACAAATAGTTTGATTAGAACTAATAACGCCAGCCTCAGTAACTCTATTTCTTAATATTGCAATGGTGTTTGTACTCGTACTCGCAATGATATCTGGTTTTGAATCGCCGTCAATATCTGCAATTTCAATTTGTGAATAGGCTACTCCAGTTGCTAAAGTAACTACAGCTGCAAACGAAATCGTTCCGTTACTAGAGGTGTTTTCTAAATACCCAATTCTACTAAAGTTATCAGACACAATGAGGTCTGGTTTTCCATCTCCATTCATGTCACCCACACCTATTCCTACCGTATATGAAAAATTTTGCAATGTAATATTTTGCATTTCTGATAATGAAGTGGTGGTGCCAGAAGATAAATTTTTATATACTGAAACCGCTCCGGAAGTACTGTTCGATGCGATGATGTCTAATTTACCATCTAAATCTAAATCAGCTAATTTGATGGTTTGGCTTACGCCAGATAAGTTTGTTTTTGTAAGGGGTTGTGCAAAAGAAAAACTTTCTACATCCGGATTTCCTTGTTTAGTTGAATTAGTTAAAACATATATTTTTCCAGTACCTCCTAAAACAACGTCCGTTTTTCCATCTCCATCAATATCTCCTGAGACTCCAGAATAAAAACTAGTACTATTTATTTTTTGATTATACGAGTTTAAATTTGATGGCTTACCAGAAACGGATGAAAAAGTTGTTCCAGCACTTGTATTCTTGGTGAAATACAATAATGCTTGGGGAGTCGCAGTTCCATTAATTCCAAAAATATCGATACGCCCATCCAGATTAATATCAAAGGGTAAAAATGCTGCATTTACCTGATATTCGCCAGTTGATGATAATAAGGATGAATAATTTTGTAATGAAGGTGTTCCTAAAGTAGAAGAATTAATATTAATAAATCCACCATTATTAGCACTATTAGACATAGCAAAATCTAATTTCCCATCATTATTCAAATCGGCTGTGGCTACTCCTTTTGGAGAAAAACCTTGACTTGGAGTTTGTGAAACTCCAGTTATGGACACATTTGCATTGAAGGTGCTTGCATCAATAATTCCTTGAGTTGAATTGTTTTTTAATACTTGAGGATTACCAGCAGTTGAATAACTAACAATGTCTAATTTTCCATCAGAATCAATATCTGACAAAACAAATTTTTGATCAAAACTTGAAGGAAATGTTCCCGTTACAAAAGTTTTTGGTGCTTCAAAAGAAGTCAGAGAGTTAGAAGAATAACTCATTCCTGTTAATGTTGAACTTGTAGGAATAAATTTATTTCCACTGATACAGCTTAAATTGGTAGTTGTATTTAAAACAGTAAATGAATTGAAATTAGCATTTGTAGGAATAGTTACCGTTATACTAGTACTTGTGGCCGAGGTAATAGGACATTGGACTCCGCCTAAAGTAACTATATTATCGGAAGATGTGGCACCAAAAAATTCTCCATTAATGGTAACTGAACTACCTACAGCACCCGAATTAGGTGAAAAATTTGTTATTTTAGGTGCAGCAACATAACTAATTGCAACTTCATCAATAGATAAAGGTCCACTATTTTTTCCATTAGAAGTATACACAGGAGGCGGACAATTAAGTGTTACTAATAGTTGCCCATTCGAAAATGTACTTGGGAAAAATACAGAAATTTGGTTGGTTCCTTGACCGCTTAAAATTGTTCCACCCACCAATGTCCAAGTATAAGTAAAGTTACTTCCACCTACTGTATTGTAGGTATAAGTCTCTGTAGAATTAGGTGTTGGAGTTAAATTTCCAACAAAATTTCCGCTGGTTGGAAAGGTACAAATAGGCGCTTGTTGAGTATAATTAGTTTGATAGGCAGCTGACCATTCAAAGACAATACGGTAACTCTCTCCAGGAATTAACTGCTCACTGGTATATGTTATTGGGCGGTCAGAACTGAATGGTTGGTTATTGGTATAAGTTGTCCAGTTAGTAGCATTATTTAAAAACGTAGCAAATTCAGAACCAACTAACATTGAAGCTCCATTTGTTGGTAATGGTGGGCATGCAGAGGTAAGTTCGAACAAACAACGTGGTGCTGGATTGTCAAAGCCTGAGTTTTTATACTTAAACGATATTGAAATTGAAGTAGCATTCAAAGGAACAATAACGTCCTTGTAAATATAGATTTTACTGTTAGTTGTTTGAGGGTTGGTAATTGTATTTGTGGAATTGTCATTTGAAACATAAGCACCTTTACTTCCAGCTGTTGATTCATTAGAACCAACAATCCATTTATTAACATTACTTGTGTTTAAAATTGTCCAACCGTGAACTCCTTCAAAACCACCATCGGTAGTAGGGTTGATAAGATAATTTTGAGAATAAGAAGATTGAATTGAAATTAAAAATAGTATAACACTTACTACAAATAGGTTTATTCGCATTTTGTTCATAAAAAAATGATTTAATATTAATTTCTAAATACTTAGAAAAATTGAATTGTGTATTGATGTATTATTTGAATAAATTGGGCTAAATTTAATCTATCAATAAACGGTACAAAATTAATATCATAATCACTTAAAATAAATAGATATCTGTTCAATGATGTCCGTTTTTTTAAATTTTTGGACAAATAAAAGAGTATTAAAGGCTATTTTTATGGGTAGTTGTAAACTGATAATTTTTTATAAAATTGAATTTTAAATTTTTATCAACACTATTTTTTATCTCACTTTAATCATAAATTATTTAATTTTGAATAAATAGATGCTCTGATTACATCTTAATTTTAATTGTAATTTCAAACAAATAAAATGAATTAGTTTTGATGTTTCAGAATAGATTCATAAAAGTTAGGAGTTATTAAGTCCAATAAAAGTTTTTTTTATTTAATCACTACTTGTCATATGATGTGTCTATGCACTTTTGTATAGGGAGCTCTATAATTTGATTCATGCTAAATCTTAAAATTTCTTGAAAATTTACCATAAAAAAACCTTTAGATTTCTCTAAAGGTTTTTGGTTCAACTTGTGAACCCTATTGACTTATTTTCGAACCAAATGTTAGAATTTCTAACTCATTTTGTTGAAAATATGCCATAAAAAACCTCTAGATTTTTCTAAAGGTTTTTGGTTATCTTCAAGCTAAAATTTATTAATAATGTTCTGGCCTTTGATTTTAATCAAAAAACGGAATAGTAAAAATTTGACATTAAATGACTATTTTTGAAATGACAAAAACCTTTAATAAAATTATCTTTTGAAAGATTCACTTAATAAAATATACGGTTCAGTATTTGAAGAACAATTACTTGTTGAAATTGAAAAAGTTGCCGTGATTAAAGACTTTAAAGACGGTGATGTAATAATTGACTTCGGTGATTCCATTAAAAAAATGCCTTTACTTTTATCTGGTGCAATCAAAATATTGCGAGAAGATTTTGACGAAGGTGAACTTCTCCTCTATTTTATTGAAAAAGGTGACACCTGTTCTATGTCAATGACATGTTGTATTGGAGAATCGAAAAGTGAAATACGTGCGGTTGCTGAAACGGAAGGTCAAGTGATTATGATTCCTGTAATGTATATGGAAATTTGGTTAGGGAAATACAAGTCATGGCGAAATTATATATTCAATAGTTATAATAATAGATTAAAAGAGATGCTCAATACTATTGATAATTTAGCTTTTATGAATATGGATCAACGATTATTAAATTATCTATTGGAAAAATCTAAAATCAATATATCCAAACAAATAAATATAACACATCAAGAAATTGCATACGAACTTAACACCTCAAGAGAAGTAATTTCTAGATTACTCAAAAAATTAGAACAAGGCGGCGAGATAAAATTACATAGAAATCATATCGAACTTTTAAAATAAATTTACTTATGTGATAAAAGTTACAAATTGTGAAGTTTAAACTGCCAATATTTGCAGTATAAAATTTTACAATTATGGAGTATATAGGTTATTTTGCATCAATACTCATTGGTGTTGCTTTAGGTCTAATTGGTGGTGGTGGCTCAATTTTAACTGTACCAGTTTTAGTTTATTTGTTTGCTATCGAGCCTGTTGTAGCAACTTCTTATTCATTATTTATTGTTGGTTTAACTAGTGGTGTTGGTTCTGTAGGTTATTTCAAAAAAGGTTTGGTCAATATCAAAACAGCTATAGTTTTTGGTATTCCATCAATTATTGCAGTTTTTACAACTCGTGCTTTAATTGTTCCTGCAATACCAAAAGAAGTTTTTACCATAGGTGAATTTGTTGTTACCAAAAGTATTTTAATGATGCTACTTTTTGCAGTTTTAATGATTGCAGCTTCCTACAGTATGATCAAAAAAGATAATAAAACAGCGAGTGGCGAAAACGGTGAGCAAAAATTCAATTATCCATTAATTCTTATTGAAGGTGCAGTTGTAGGAATTCTTACCGGATTAGTAGGTGCTGGTGGCGGATTTTTAATCATTCCCGCATTAGTAATTTTAAGTAAATTACCAATGAAAGAAGCAGTTGGAACATCATTAGTTATCATTGCTGCAAAATCATTAATTGGTTTTTTTGGAGAAAGTGAAGCGACTACAATCGATTGGCAATTTTTAATTACAATAGCTGCTTTTGCGATTATCGGAATATTTA
>JBIHZQ010000027.1:0-22948 GCA_044231345.1 Flavobacterium sp. | reverse complement strand
CCATCACTTCTTCTTTGCTAACTCCTTCTTTATAACTGGTTTCTAAATGATATTTTATACAATCATCACAACGAAGAACGGTAGAAGCTACTAATCCTAGAAGTTCTTTTGTTTTAACATCTAATGCTCCTGGCGCATAGGCATTGGTATCTAAATTAAAAATACGTTTGATTACTTTATTGTTGTCTGACAATAACTTATCGTTCATTTTTGAACGGTATGCGTTGAATTCATTGACTATATCACTCATTTGATTTGGAATTATTTCGTACGACTATTTTTGAAATTAGGATGCTGGCTTCATAAATAATTAGCATAGGTATGGCCACAATAATTTGACTAACTACATCGGGCGGGGTTACAATTGCTGAAACGATTAGCATAATTACAACGGCATATTTCCAATATTTTCTGAGAAAAATCGGCGTTACAAGACCTAATTTTGTCAAAAAATAAATGACTATTGGAAGTTCAAAGAAAAGCCCACAAGCTATAACGGATGTTTTAATTAGGCTGATGTAGGAATCAATATTGAATTCGTTTTTAATTACGCTACTGATTGAAAAAGTAGCAAAAAAATTAACCGACATGGGAACGATAACAAAATAGCCAAATAGCACTCCGATAAAAAACAATAACGAAGCGATAAAAATAAATAATTGAGCATGCTTCCGTTCTTTTTCGTACAAAGCAGGGCTAATAAATTTCCATAATTGCCATAATATGTAAGGAAAAGCAAGGATAAATCCGGCGGTAATACAAGTCCAAATCAAAATAGAAACTTGACCTTCCATATTAGTGTTCTGAATGATAAATGGCATCTCTGTCACGCAAATGCTATCTGCAAATCCTAACTGATGCGATAAATCACAAAAAAAGCGATAGGTTATAAAATGAGCATCCGTTGGTCCAAAAATAATTTGGTCAAATATATAGTCGCTTACAAAAAATGTTAAAGTAGCCATTACTAAAATTGCCGCCGAGCTACGAACTAATAGCCAACGCAGTTCTTCTAAATGGTCTAGAAATGACATTTCGTTGAGTTCCTTTTTTGCCATTATACAATTCCTTCTTTTAAAATGTCGTGTAAATGTAAAATTCCTACGTATTTATTTTGGTCTAAAACAACTAATTGGGTAATAGAAAAATCCTCTAAAATAGTTAAGGCATCAGCTACTAATGCACTTGACTGAATCATTTTTGGTTGTTTTGTCATGATGTCCTTTGCAGTCAAATGCATGAAAGTATCATTTGCATTTAACATTCTTCTAAGGTCACCATCGGTAATAATTCCAAGCACTTCTTCGTTAGCAACCACCGCAGTTACTCCCAGTCTTTTTTCTGAAATTTCGAATATGACTTTTTTTATGGAGCAATCTGGAGCTACAGTTGGTTTGTGCGATTGGTCTAGCATGTCAGAAACCCGTAATAATAATTTTTTCCCTAAAGCACCGCCAGGATGGTATTTTGCAAAATCATCACTTTTAAACCCTTTTAGTTCCATTAAACAAACCGTGAGGGCATCTCCCATAACGAGTTGAGCGGTAGTGCTATTAGTAGGCGCCAAATTAATTGGGCAGGATTCTGCTTCCACAGTGGTGTCTAAAACATAATCAGATTCTTTTGCTAAAAATGAAGCGGTATTTCCTGTAATAGCAATCAGTGAATTTCCAAAACGTTTCAAAATGGGTACTAATACTTTTATTTCAGGACTATTACCACTTTTTGAAATGCAAATGACCACATCTTCCGCTTGAACCATGCCAAGATCTCCATGAATGGCTTCTGATGCATGAAGGAATATCGAAGGAGTTCCTGTCGAATTCATCGAGGCAACAATTTTTTGTGCAATAATCGCGCTTTTTCCAATCCCAGTAATTACCACGCGTCCCTTAGATTCATGTAATAATGTTACTGCTTTTGCAAAGTCAGGAGTCAGTAAATCTATCAGCTTTTCTATGGATTTACTTTCGGATAGAATTGTTTTTTTGGCTAAAGCCAAAATAGTTTCGGATGTTGTCAAAACAGAATTTGTATAAAGTTTGTATTTATTAAAGAAAGTTGTATCTTTATATGCCACAAATTTATACAAAATACCATTAACTAAGAATGAAATTAAGCGAAATTGATATCCATAAGGAATTAAAAAAATTTTTTGGGTTCAGCCAATTCAAAGGTTTACAAGAACAAGTCATTAAAAGTATATTATCTCAGCAAAACACTTTCGTAATAATGCCCACTGGTGGAGGCAAGTCATTGTGCTATCAATTGCCTGCATTAGTGCAAGAAGGTACTGCGATAGTGGTATCTCCATTGATCGCTTTGATGAAGAATCAAGTAGATGCGATCCGAAGTTTATCTTCCGAAAATGGAGTAGCTCACGTATTAAATTCTTCGCTTAATAAAACAGAAGTCAATCAAGTTAAAAAAGATATTTCTTCAGGGCTGACCAAATTATTATATGTCGCACCAGAATCATTAACCAAAGAAGAGTATGTTTCATTTCTGAAAAAAGAAAAAATATCTTTTGTAGCCATAGATGAAGCCCACTGTATTTCTGAATGGGGGCATGATTTTAGACCTGAATATAGAAACCTAAGACATATTATCAAACAATTGGGCGATGTTCCAATTATTGGATTAACCGCTACGGCAACCCCAAAAGTGCAGGAAGACATTCTCAAGAATTTGGACATGCCCAATGCTACTACATTTAAGGCTTCATTTAACCGACCAAATTTGTATTATGAAGTTCGCACTAAAACAAGAAATATAGAATCAGACATCATCCGTTTTATTAAACAAAACAAAGGAAAATCAGGTATTATCTATTGTCTTAGTCGCAAGAAAGTCGAAGCAATTGCTCAAGTTTTGCAAGTAAACGGAATCAGCGCAGTTCCCTATCACGCTGGTTTAGATGCTAAAACGAGAGCGAAACACCAAGACATGTTCCTTATGGAGGATGTAGAAGTCGTTGTAGCAACTATCGCCTTTGGAATGGGAATCGATAAACCTGACGTTCGCTTTGTAATTCACCACGACATTCCAAAATCATTAGAAAGTTATTACCAAGAAACGGGTAGAGGAGGACGTGATGGTGGCGAAGGGCATTGCCTGGCTTATTATTCCTATAAGGACGTTGAAAAATTAGAAAAATTTATGTCGGGTAAGCCGGTTGCCGAGCAGGAAATTGGTTTTGCACTTTTGCAAGAAGTGGTTGCCTATGCTGAAACCTCTATCTCAAGAAGGAAATTCCTATTGCATTATTTTGGGGAAGAGTTTGATAGTGAAACGGGTGATGGAGCCGATATGGATGACAATGTAAGAAATCCAAAAATAAAAGTCGAAGCAAAAAAACAACTGGTAA
Source organism: Flavobacterium sp. (assembly GCA_044231345.1). Lineage (GTDB taxonomy): Bacteria > Bacteroidota > Bacteroidia > Flavobacteriales > Flavobacteriaceae > Flavobacterium. The sequence continues at coordinate 19,581 of JBIHZQ010000027.1, read as the reverse complement.
AATTATTGGAGGTGGTGCGAGACACTAAGTATATTTACAAATCAAAAGAAGTGATTTATACCCTTATCGGTAAAATTAATGCCATAATAAAAGCGCATAAAACGGATTCGCAATCCTTCTTTGGGAGTGGAAGCGATTTTGAAGAAAAATATTGGATGGCATTAATTCGTCAAGCACTTGTGGATGGATTGCTGTCCAAAGACATTGAAACATATGGAATTATTAAGGTTTCCGACAAAGGATTAGCTTATATTGAAAATCCAACTTCTTTCATGATGTCAGAAGATCATGAATACAATGAAATTGAAGATGAGGCGATTGTAACGGCCGCCAAAGCAACGGGCGCCGCAGACGAAATGTTGATGGGTATGCTTCGTGACCTTCGAAAAAAAGTAGCTAAATCCAATGGAGTTCCTCCTTTTGTTGTTTTTCAAGACCCGTCTTTAGAAGATATGGCACTCAAATATCCCATTTCAATTGATGAAATGATTAATGTTCATGGAGTTGGTGAAGGAAAAGCAAAAAAATATGGGAAAGATTTTATTGACTTAATTAAGCGCTATGTTGAGGATAATGACGTCGTTCGCCCTGATGATTTAGTAGTCAAATCAACGGGTGCCAATTCGGTGAATAAATTATACATTATTCAAAATATTGATCGTAAATTACCCCTAGACGATATTGCTTCCGCAAAAGGACTCACCATGGATGCACTGATAAAAGAACTGGAACAAATTGTTTATGCAGGTACCAAAATCAACATCAAATATTGGGTTGACGACATGCTTGATGAAGACCAGCAAGAAGAAATATATGATTATTTCATGGAATCGGACAGTGACAATATTGAAGCAGCACTCAAAGAGTTCGATGGCGAATACGATATTGATGAACTCCGTTTAATGCGAATTAAATTCATCAGCGAAGTGGCAAATTAACATAGTACAACGTCAAAAATTAAAAATAAACCTTCTGAATTTAGCACCATTCGGCAATAAAATTTACGAAATTTCGTTAAAAATTTCCCCCCGATGAGGCTTTAAGGCATCACGCACCTGAATCATATTTTCATCCGAAACCACCATAAAAGCAATGGCATGCATTTCATTTAAAATGGTAAATCCTGTAATGTTCAGCATCAATTTTTCTGCCGAAAGGTATTCTTTTAAGTGAATTTCATGATGTTCGGCAGTTTTCGCAGCCACACTTCCTCGAAAGTCCCAGATTAATTTAATTTGCCTAGTCATAGTTATTTTTCAGAATCCCAAAGTTACAAACTCCATTCCAATAAATAGCAAACTCTTTTCTTGGGCGAACCACCGGGCTATTCGTTCCAAGTCCTCGAGGAAAATCAGTTTTTATACCCCACAAATAGAGCTTCCTTTGGTCGCTTTTTTGCATCAATAAAAATTAGATTTTCCTACTCCGGGCTTTTCACTTCTATCCCTGTCGCAATTCAAATTCACATTCATGCCTTTAGTTATCATTACATTTTTTACCTTTGTACCATGCCTAGAGAATTATTAGTTCAAGTATCACCTGAAATAGCAGCAAATGATGAGTTGCTTAAAATCTATTTGTCAAAACAAGTTAAGGTGGCAACTACTGATATTAAACAAATCACCCTACTAAAACGTTCCATCGATGCTCGTCAAAAAGCAATAAAAATTAATCTCAAAGTCATCGTCTTCTTCAATGACGACGATATTGTCCAAAAAAAAATATCACTTCCCGACTATAAAGACGTGACTCATGCTCAAGAAGTTATTGTCGTAGGTGCTGGTCCAGCCGGTTTGTTTGCTGCTTTACAACTAATAGAACTCGGACTAAAACCAATAGTCATCGAACGAGGAAAAGAAGTTCGTGGCAGAAGACGCGATTTAAAAGCAATTAATCTTGAACACCTGGTAAACGAAGATTCTAATTACTGTTTTGGCGAAGGCGGTGCCGGAACTTATTCCGATGGGAAGCTATATACCCGTTCAAAAAAAAGAGGTGATGTTACAAGAATTCTCGAACTATTAGTCGCTTTTGGAGCTAATCCAGATATTTTAATTGAGGCACATCCCCATATTGGAACCAACAAACTGCCTCAGATTATTCAAGACATTCGTGAAAAAATAATAGCATTTGGAGGAGAAGTGCTTTTTGAAACACGAATGACCGACCTAATTATAAAGAATAATGAAGTTCAAGGAATTGTCACCCATAAAGGGGATACAATAGAAGCCAGTAGTATTATTTTAGCAACTGGGCATTCAGCTAGAGATGTCTTTGAATTACTACATCGTCGAAATGTCTTTATCGAAGCCAAACCTTTTGCTATTGGAGTTAGGGCAGAACACCCACAAACATTAATTGACAGCATTCAATACAGTTGTGATTATCGTGGCGAACAACTTCCACCAGCACCTTATTCTATTGTCAAGCAAGTAGGCGGTCGCGGAATGTACTCGTTTTGTATGTGCCCTGGCGGAATTATTGCGCCTTGTGCAACCAGCTCAGGTGAAGTGGTCACTAATGGATGGTCGCCTTCAAAAAGAGATCAAGCTACCGCCAATTCAGGAATTGTTATCGAATTAAAATTGGAAGATTTTGCTCCGTATGCAAAATTTGGTCCTCTTGCGGCAATGGAATTTCAAAAAGCAATTGAGCAAAAAGCATGGAGTATCGCAGGGAAAACCCAAAAAGTACCTGCACAGCGAATGATAGATTTTACTCAAAATAAAGTGTCTGAATCCATACCTAAAACTTCGTATGTTCCTGGAACCACCTCGGTCGAAATGGGGACGGTTTTTCCTGGTTTTCTGACTCAAATATTAAGAGATGGGTTCTCCGAATTTGGAAAATCAATGAAAGGATATCTCACTAATGAGGCAATAATTCACGCACCAGAAAGCAGAACGTCTTCACCAGTTCGCATTCCAAGAAATCCTGAAACGCTGGAACATGTCCAAATAAAAGGATTGTACCCGTGTGGCGAAGGTGCCGGATATGCAGGAGGAATTATTTCAGCGGCAATTGATGGTGAAAAATGTGCTTTAAAAATAAAAGAAAATGGAAGGTAGTTTTTAAAATTTCATTTTGTTGGTATTATTTTTTCAAATCCGATAATTTTTATGTTAATAATGTATATTTTTGATAAAAATTATACAAAAATGAATAGCATTCCGTCCCAGTTTAAAATTGATTCTCCGCTGCAACAACAAACCTATCTTGTAAATGGTAAATTAGTCCAATGGAATGGCCCTACTACCGCCGTTTATTCCACCATTTCCTCTACTGAAAAATATGTCCCTACGTTATTAGGATCGATTCCGTCTATGGGAGAATCCGAGGCACTTGAAGCGGTAGCTGCAGCATCAGAAGCCTATAATAATGGTCAAGGTTTATGGCCAACAATGAAAGTGGCAGATAGAATAAAATGCATGGAGAAATTTGTCAAACAAATGAAAGAGACTCGCGATGAGGTGGTAAAATTTCTGATGTGGGAAATTGGCAAATCGCTGGGAGATTCTGAAAAAGAATTTGACCGAACGGTAGAGTATATTTATCTTACCATAGAAGATTACAAACAATTGGATAGAAATAATGCCCATTTTTCTAAAAGTCAAGGAGTCAATGCCATGGTTCGAAGAGGGCCTTTGGGAGTTGTGCTTTGCCTTGGACCCTATAATTATCCGCTTAATGAAACTTTTTCGTTGTTAATTCCAGCAATTATTATGGGAAATACCGTAATTTTTAAACCTGCAAAACATGGGGTTTTATTAATTTCTCCTCTTCTAGAAGCATTTCGAAATAGTTTTCCAAGTGGAGTAATTAATATCGTTTACGGACGTGGACGGGAAGTAGCCTCACCAATAATGAAATCTGGAAAAGTTGCCATATTGGCTTTGATTGGCAATAGTAAATCAGCAATTGCACTTCAGGATCAGCACCCCAATAAAAACAGACTACGATTAGTTTTAGGGTTAGAAGCTAAGAATCCAGCCATCGTTTTACCTGATGCCGATTTAGATTTGGCAATACAAGAATGTCTTGCAGGAAGTTTATCTTTTAATGGACAACGATGTACCGCTTTGAAAATTGTGTACGTTCATGAATCTATTGCAGCTGAATTTAATACTCGTTTTACTGAAAAAGTTGATTCACTATCCTTTGGAAATCCATGGGAAAAAGGAGTACAATTAACGCCGTTACCCGAAAAAGAAAAGCCTGCGTATATACAGGAATTAATTGATGATGCGCTACTTCATGGAGCAAAAATAATCAATCAAAAAGGAGGGGAACTTTCGGATAATTTTATTTTCCCAGCGGTTTTATTTCCAATAAATAAAAAAATGCGCGTCTATCATGAAGAACAATTTGGCCCAGTTGTGCCTATTTTGACTTTTAAAGACATTCAAGAGCCGTTAAATGATATGGCAGAATCAAATTATGGTCAGCAAGTGAGTTTGTTTGGTAAAGACATCAAAACAATTGCGCCTTTAATTGACACACTCGTGAATTTAGTGTGCCGCGTGAATCTTAACAGTTCTTGTCAACGAGGTCCTGATGTGTATCCATTTACTGGAAGAAAAGATTCAGCAGTAGGAACATTGAGTATTTATGATGCTTTACGCTCCTTTTCTATCAGAACTTTTGTTGCTTCTAAAGACAATGAATACAACAACGCGATATTGCAAGAATTATTAAATAGTAAAGAATCAAATTTCATTTCAACGGATTATATATTATAATATTTCGGTGCAATTTGTTTTGTAAATCGAACCTTTTTTATTTTTAAAATTAGGAAGTAATTGATTTTTTCAAACAATGATTAAACAATAGTTAAACTAGAACTCTAAAATAATTTATAAAGAATCTCCATTTCTTTTTTTGTATTTTTGACAAACTTTATTCGCATTTATGACAGAAGAAAAAGTAATATTGGTTAACGAGAAGGACGAACCAATAGGAACAATGCCAAAAATGGAAGCACATGAAAAAGCAGTATTACACCGTGCTTTTTCTGTTTTTGTATTAAATGACAAAAAAGAAATCATGTTGCAACAACGCGCACATCATAAATACCATTCCCCTTTATTGTGGACTAACACCTGTTGCAGTCATCAACGAGTAGGAGAAACTAATATTCAAGCAGGAAACAGACGACTGAAAGAAGAAATGGGTTTTGACACCGAGTTGAAAGAGTTGTTTCATTTTATCTATAAAGCACCTTTCGAGAACGGACTCACAGAACACGAATTAGACCATGTTTTAATTGGCTACTACAAAGAAAAACCGGCTATTAATTTAGAAGAGGTTGAAAGTTGGAAATGGATGAAAATTGAAGATATTAAATTGGATATGATTGAAAACCCAAACCAATATACAGTTTGGTTCAAAATCATTTTTGACGAATTTTATCATTTTTTGGAAGAACATACGATATAATAATAAATACCATGCGAGTAACAATTAGTAGGAAAGCTCATTTTAATGCAGCACATAGATTGTATCGGAAAGACTGGTCAATGGAGCAAAATGATGCCATTTTCGGAAAATGCAATAACCCCAATTACCACGGTCATAACTACGAATTAATCGTGAGTGTAACTGGAGAAATAGATTCTGAGACCGGTTATGTGATGGACGTTAAATTTTTATCTGACCTCATAAAAGAGGAAGTGGAATTTCATTTTGACCATAAGAATCTTAATCTTGACGTGCCTGAATTTGAAAATCTTAATCCCACAGCTGAAAATATTGTAGTGGTAATTTGGAATAAAATTAGAGTCAAAATTAAATCTGAGTTAGATTTAGAAGTGGTCTTATATGAAACACCCAGAAATTTTGTAACTTATAGAGGAGAATAATGGCATTAAAGATAGGAGATAAAGTACCAAATTTTACTGCTTTAGATACATTAGGAAACAAATTTGATATCCAGAACTTGGTTGGAAAAAAACCATTAGTCATTTATTTTTATCCAAAAGACAATACGCCAGGATGCACTGCTCAAGCTTGTAGTTTTAGAGATCAGTACGAAGACTTTCTTGAATTAGGCGCAGAGGTAATTGGAATTAGTAGTGACAGCGTAGCTTCGCATAAAAAATTCTCCAAGCAGTACCGATTGCCTTTTATACTTTTATCAGATTCTGATAAAAAAATCAGAACGCTTTTTGGAGTCCCAAACGCAGTTTTTGGATTATTACCAGGGAGAGTTACTTATGTCGCAAATAAAGAAGGAATTATAACCATGCAATTTGATAGCATGTTAGCCACAAAACACATTTCTATAGCAATCGCAGCATTAAATATAAGCAAATAATGAATTTATATCCGCTACAATTCAAGCCCATTTTTAAAGACCGAATTTGGGGAGGTCAAAAGTTAAAAACAGTATTAAACAAGCCAATTACCTCAAGTAGTACTGGAGAGAGCTGGGAATTATCTGCCGTTGAAGGCGAAGTAAGCCAAGTTAGTAATGGATATTATCAAGGTAAAACGCTCACAGACTTGATTGAGCACTATCCAAATGAACTTTTAGGAAATTCGGTTTATGCTCGTTTTGGAAAACAATTCCCATTACTGATAAAATTTCTTGATGCAAAGCAAGATTTGTCTATTCAGGTGCATCCTAATGATGAATTAGCAAAGGCGAGACACAATTCATTTGGAAAAACAGAAATGTGGTATGTTGTTCAAGCAGATGAGAATGCAGAAATCATTGTTGGATTTAAAGAAAAATCTAATCCAACTACCTATCTAAAACATCTTGAAAGCAAGGAGGTTCTATCGCTATTATATACAATAAAGGTGAAGCCCGGGGATGTTTTTTTTCTTGACACAGGTACCGTGCATGCAATAGGCGCTGGATTGGTAATTGCAGAAATTCAGCAAACGTCTGACATTACCTATAGAATTTATGATTTCGAGCGAGTAGATTCTCAGGGAAACCAACGAGAATTACATAATGATTTAGCCCTAGAGGCGATAAATTATAATAAAATAGAAGCAAGGCGTACCTATAAATCTGAGAATAATCAATCCAATTCTATTGTGGAATGTCCATTTTTTACCACGAATTTTCTTCCCATTTCTGGACGAATTGACAAAGGGAATCACGCTGGGTCATTCACGATACTAATGTGTGTTGAAGGAAGCTTTGAGCTTGAGTTTGAAACAATAAAGTACTGCTATAAAAAAGGAGATACGGTATTACTTCCCGCTGCAATAACTCGTTATATTTTAGAAGGAAATACATCGCTACTAGAAATTTATATTTCATAGCGGGTTATATAAAGATTATATGTACTTTTGCAAACGCAAATTAAAATTTATATAAAATGGCAAACGTTAAGAATTTAAAGAAAGACATCAACTTTGTATTAGGAGATATTATTGAAGCAGTTTACTTATATGAAATGTCAACTACTGGAAAACCAACAGATGCTACTAATGCATTAATTGATGAAGCAATCAAAGCATTTGATTCATTGATTTCAAAAGTGAATGCAAAAAATGTTGAAAATAAGAAAGCACATTTTAAACAAATCAATGTAGAATTAGAACAAGCTGCTAATCAATTGGTTGCTAAAATCAACGAATTATAGTCCAAATAAATAAGAAAAAAGTTTAATTTTTATTTGTAAAATTAAATTTCAAACTTATATTTGCACCCGTTATACGCTGCCAGCGTAGCTCAGTTGGCTAGAGCAGCTGATTTGTAATCAGCAGGTCGTGGGTTCGAGTCCCTCCGCCGGCTCAAAAAAACCATCACTATTAAAGTGATGGTTTTTTTATTTAGAACTAGTCATGATATAAAATAAACACTCTGAATTTCAAAGCGTTTATTTAGTTTTCAAGTTTTTTTCGATCTTTAATATATTGGGATAATATTACCCCATATTTTGATTTTGCTACTTTGGGAGTCATTGATTTTTGAATGGTGTCTAAATATTTTAAAGTTGCATTGTTTATTTCGGATAACGCAATATAGGGAGCTACTTCATACTCATTATTGGTAACTGCAAAATTAATAGCAAACAAATATTTTCGTTTTAAAACAGACTCATATTTAGCTTCATTTTCCTCAACAGCGATTACGTCATTTGCTTTAAGTGCTTTAAATCGAGATTCAGTTAACTCTAATTGCTGGTCGTTGAATCGGGAATTAATTTTCTTGAAGGAATCATATAGCTCCTGGTTTTTTGAACCCGTAATTTTTGCATTGGCATAAAAGAACTCTAAATCAGTTTCAATTATAATTTTTCCTGGTTCAGCAAAAAAAAGTAATTTAGTATCCATTGCATTACTTGTCCCTCTGTCTAAAACTAAATAAAGCATCTCGGGAGACTCAATGGTTATTGCACTTTCAAAATTGGAATTCCCATCAATTTTTATACTATCAATTACGATAAGTGCTGAATCTTCTATTCGTTGAATATATAAGGTTCCTTTTTTTAGCCCCTTGACATTGCCACTAATTAGTAAGTTTTTATCTGTTTTTTTTTCGCTACAAGCAAAAAGAATTCCTATCAAAAAGAATCCCGTCATTATTTTTTTCATTTCTTTTTATTTAAGGCAAAATAATAAAAAAAAAGCCAATCCCTTGACTAATATTGTAATTATTTCATTGAATAATTTAAAATAAAAAAAGCCCTAATTATAGGACTTTCTATCTAATCTAGTTTGTTTTTGAAATAATATTTACCATCTAAATCTTCATCGAAATCATCAATTTTAATTGGTTTTGGTTTAGGCTTTGCAGCATTTGCTTTCTTTTTCCAAAGTTCGAATTTATCGGCAGTTAATTTTTTTTTCATGATTTCTAACACTTCTTTTTCTGCTAATCCAAAATCTTTTTTGATGATTTCAAATGGATTTCTCTCTTCTAATGCCAGTGTAATTAAACGTTCTGTCTGTTCCCAGTTTAATTCAATAGTTCTGTTCTTTTTCATTTTGAAAATTAATTCTGTTCAATTGGTTTTAGTTACTAATTTCGTTACTCAATATTAATAAAAAAAATAATTACTTTTTCAACCGCTAATAATTTTTTTAGTTAAATTTTTTTCTGAAAAGGAATCTGAAGTAAATTAGTCAAATTATTGTGTTCTTCTAGTTTCATATGGGTATCAACTCCAAATTTTATTTCTTCGGTTGGTAAATATAAAAATGTTCCAAATAGTCTGTCCCATAGGGAAAAGATGTTTCCATAATTACTATCTGTATAGGGTAAAACATAATGATGGTGTACTTTATGCATATTAGGTGAAACAACTATCCAACTTAAAATAGCATCTAATTTTTTTGGCATATTGATATTGGCATGGGTAAACTGCGTAGCTACAACCGACAACGATTGGTATAAAAAAACAAGCCACATCGGACTACCGACAATGAGTATTCCAATAGTAGTAAAAACAAAACGGATGACACTCTCCCCTGGATGGTGTCGATTGGCTGAAGTAGTATCTACCCATGTATCTGTGTGGTGAACTAAATGAAACCGCCACATCCATTTTACTCGATGTTGTACCCAATGAACCAGATAGGCTCCAATAAAATCTAAAAATAACAATCCAATAATTGCATAACTCCAGAGAGGCATCTGAGGTAGCCAATTCAAAAGACCAAAATTATTTTCTGTAGTCCAATTAGAGGTGTATAGCAGAATTATGGCTAATCCAAAATTGACAAGAATGGTAGTAAAAGTTAGAAAAAAATTAATTCTAGCATGCTTCCATTTACGGTATTCAAATTGAAATAGCGGAAACGTGTTTTCAAGTATCCAAAATAGAGTTATCCCACTAACCAATAAAAGGCTTCTGTGTGAGGAAGGAATTGTTGAGAAGTAATTTATTAAATCTGTCATTTACCAAAATTATAATATTTTTTCAGTAAAAAAAATTATTTTAATTCTCTAAAGGTTAAATTGATACGAGGTTCAATAGGTTTTGCGGTTTTTGGAATTTGGTGTTTCCAAAAGTGTTGAGTGGTGCCCGCCATTATCAGAAGGCTTCCGTGAGTTAAAAGGATTTTTTGTTTCAACGATTTATCGGTATTGTGTTGCAAATGAAAAGTTCTTGTTGCCCCAAAACTAAGCGAGGCAATCACAGGATTTTTGCCTAATTCTTTTTCATTATCTGCATGCCAGCCATTACTGTCTTTCCCGTCACGATATAAATTTAATAAAACAGCAGTATATTTTGTATTGGTAGCAGTTTCTATTCTGACTTTTATTTTTTGTAAAAGTGTTGTCCACGGATGAGGCTGCATTGTAATTGTGGAATAGGAATATGCCTTTCCATCATTACCAAAAAGTGCAGTAAGGCGTGGTTGTTGGTATTTTTTACCAAAAACAGTCAGGTCATCTTGTTGCCATGGAATGCTATTTAGTAATTCTTCAAAAATCAAATCCGCCTGTTCTTTATCAAAGAAATTGGGGAAATAGAGAAGGTTTGCATCGGGTAAATCAATTGGAATACAATCAGTTGCAAATAAAGATTCCATAATTAGTTTTCTAGGAGTTTAGATTTATTAAATTTAATATGTAGCATAATATTGGCAAAAATAATTAGTCCAATACCTATCCATTGTATCGATAGTACTGTTTCTTTTAAAATAAAATAAGCCATCAATACAGAAACGGGTAGTTCTAATGAAGCCACAATACTACCTAATCCAATGCCTGTATAGGGAAACCCTGAATTCAATAACATTGGCGGAATTATGGTCCCAAATAAAGCAATAATAATTCCCCATTTTAAAAATATTTCAAAATTGAAAGGTGTATGTTGTGAAACAAATGCAAAGATAAATACGACAATAGCGCCTCCGCAGAGCATAAATAAACTACGTTGTGAAGTAGAGAGTTCTAGCGCAATTCTATTGGAAGCAAACATAGTTGTTGTGAAAGATACGGCTGATAAAAATCCCCAAAAAAACCCTCTCCAATCGAGAAGGATTTCTTTTTGAAAAATATTAGTGGCTAATAAGGTTCCAAGAAGCACCAAAAGTACTGCGATAATTTTTTTTGTTTCGGGTAGTTTTCTCTCGATACATACTTCCAAGAGCACACTCAACCAAACGGTTTGCATGAGTAAAACAATCGCTATTGAAACCGGTATATATTTGACAGCGATATAATAAAAAATACTGGTAAAACCCATTGAGGTTCCAGTAAATAACAATAGACCGATTGCTTTTTTTGTGGGTGTTTGGATTTTGGATTTATTGCGAATTCGTTGAAAAGAATTGATGAGTAAAAGTCCAATAATTCCATACACAAATTGGGAGACCGTAACTTCTGCCGTAGTGAAATTTTCGGCATACGCTAGTTTTACAAAAGTAGCCAGCATTCCATAACTTGAAGCTCCCAACGAAACTAAAAGTACTCCTTTTATTACCCTGTTTTTTGTCATCTATTTTTTCTTTTCGGCCAAATCACTCAAGTGCAATCGTAAAGCATTTACAGAAATACTGATTTCCCAAAAAGAAACAGCCAATGAAATTAATAATAGTAACAAACTTAATGCAAACAATATAATTCCCCATTGTTGCATTTCAAAAAACAATAACATCATTGCAAAAACAGAAAAAAATAAACTTAATACCCCAAACATTTGCATATAGCGAATCAAAGTTAAGCGTAAATTTAAATTTTTTATTTCCAATAAAATGCTTCTATTTCCGTCTTGATCATAGGTTTTTTTCAAACTCCTGACAATCGTTGCAATCGTTAAAAATCGATTGGTATAAGCCAAAAGTATCAATGAAGTAGCGGAGAAAAGTAAGGCCGGGGTTTCAATAGTTAAAGTCATATTTTAGTAGATTGATTTTGCAAATGTCGTAATTCTTTATTCAAACTACGACTAAAATAAAAAAATCCTGAAAGTAAGCAGATGCTCACTGACAGGATTTTATAATAGTTGGTTTACAGACTATTTGATCATTTCATATCCTCTTTTGATAAACGCGGTTAGTTCCTCGCCTTTCAATAAATTCTGAGATAGTTTAGCTAAATCTAACGCTTGTTTTACTAAACCTTCCTGTATACTTTTATCTTCCGTATGCAAGATAGTAGCGGCTAACTCCGAGTTAGAGTTTACTACTAAATTATACATTTCTGGAAAATTACCCATGCCAAACATACCGTTTCCACCCGATTGACTCATTTCTTTCATTCGTCTCATGAATTCTGGTTGTGTAATCATAAACGGCGCCGCGCTACTATCCATAGGTTCTAGTTGCACCGAATAATTAGCTTTAGGCACAAGTTCTTCCAATACCGTTTTTAAATTTTCTTTTTCTTCATCAGAAAGTTTTGAAAGTATTGGTTCGTCTTTTTCGATTAATTTATCAATATGATCAGCATCGACCCTTGCAAAAGTTAAATTCTGATTATCCGATTCTAATTTTTGAATTAAATGCGATACAATCGGGCTGTCCAACAGCACTACTTGATAGCCTTTTTCTTTTGCGATATCAATATAACTGTGTTGCGCTTCTTTGTTAGAGGCATATAAAACGACTAATTTTCCATTTTTGTCCGTTTGGTTAGGAGCTAATTTTTCTTTGATTTCTGACAGAGTTAAATAGCTTCCGTCCGTGGTTGGATACAAAATAAATTCACCTGCTTTTTCATAGAATTTTGGCTCTGAAAGCATCCCATATTCTAAAACAATCTTGATGTCGTTCCATTTTTTTTCAAATTCTTCTCGGTTTTCCGTGAAAAGTGATTTTAGCTTATCCGCTACTTTTCTGGTGATGTAATTAGAAATTTTCTTCACTGCAGCATCGGCTTGAAGACTAGAACGCGACACGTTTAACGGAATGTCTGGTGAATCTATAACACCTTTTAACATCGTTAAAAATTCGGGTACAATTCCTTCCACATTATCGGTTACATAAACCTGATTTTGATACAACTGAATTTTGTCTTTTTGCATTTGAATGTCGGCACCTAATTTTGGAAAATATAAAATTCCAGTCAAATTAAATGGATAATCCACGTTCAAATGAATGTGAAATAGTGGCTCTTCGAACTGCATTGGGTACAATTCGTGGTAGAAATTTTTATAATCTTCCTCGGTTAAATCAACCGGTTGTTTGGTCCACGCTGGATGTGGATTATTGATAAAATTATCGACTTCAATTTCTTCTGCTTTGGTTCCTTCCGGAGCGTCATCAGGAATTGGAAGCATTTCTTTTTTGGTTCCGAATTTTATTGAAATAGGCATAAATTTATTATACTTATTCAATAATTCACGTATTTTATAGTCTTCTAAAAACTCTAATGAATCCTCAGCAATGTGTAAAATTATTTCAGTTCCTCTCGTTGTTTTATCAGCAGGTTCTAAAGTAAATTCTGGACTTCCATCACACGTCCAATGTGCTGCTGGTTCGTCTTTGAATGATTTCGTAATGATTTCAACTTTTTCGGCTACCATAAAAGCTGAATAAAATCCTAATCCAAAATGACCAATAATTCCCGAATCTTTTGCTGAATCTTTATATTTTTCTAAAAATTCTTCGGCACCCGAAAACGCAACTTGGTTGATGTATTTTTCTACTTCATCTGCTGTCATCCCTAATCCTTGGTCAATGATGTGCAGTTTCTTACCTTCTTTGTCAATTTTCACTTCAATAATTGGATTACCATACTCTACTTTGGCCTCTCCAATACTTGTTAAATGCTTCAATTTTAGCGTCGCATCAGTTCCATTTGAAACCAATTCACGCAAAAAGATTTCGTGGTCGCTGTAAAGAAACTTCTTGATTAAAGGGAAGATATTCTCTACCGATACATTAATTTTTCCAGTTGTCATATTTTGATTTTTATTAATTAAACAGATACTATTTTCTACTCAAAATAAGTACCAATTCTAAAGAATATGACAAAATGACGTAGCTTTTTTAGTAAATTGTTATTACTTTTGATTTTAATAACAAAGCGACCTAATTTCATGCTACAAATCAAAAATATATCTTTTTCTTATGACAAATCTAACACAATTCAAGCGGTAGATTTTAAGTTAGAAAAAGGTGAAAACCTTGCGATTATTGGCGAAAGCGGTTGTGGAAAAAGTACGTTATTACAACTCATTTATGGATTGTATGATTTAGATGAGGGGCAAATTTTTTGGAATCAGAAAGAGGTGCTTGGGCCAAAATTTAACCTGATTCCTGGAATGGACTTTATGAAATATCTTGCCCAAGATTTCGATTTGATGCCCTACATTTCTGTTGCTGAAAACGTCGGTAAATTTTTATCAAATGTGAATTCCGAACAAAAAAAACTTCGCGTTCAGGAGTTGTTAAATTTGGTTGAAATGTCAGAATTTGCACATGTAAAAGTAAAATATTTGAGTGGCGGACAAATGCAACGCATTGCTATCGCTAGGGTTTTAGCCCTAGAGCCCGAAGTATTATTATTAGACGAGCCATTCAGTCATATTGATAATTTTAGAAAAAACAGCTTACGAAGAAATTTATTTACCTATCTGAAATCGAAGCAAATTACGTGTTTGATAGCCACTCATGATAGCGCTGATGTGTTGTCTTTTGCAGATCATGTTTTGGTAATGAAGTCTGGCAAACTCCTCGATTTCGATACCCCAAAAAATACTTTTGAAAACCCAAAATCCCACTATATTGCCTCGCTTTTTGGCGATGTAAACGAAATTCCGAAACATTATTTTGATTTCCAAGTTACAAGTAAAGAAATGCTACTGGTTTATCCGCACCAACTAGAATTAGCCTCTAATTCAAAGCTTAAAGTCACGGTATCAACTTCCTGTTTTCGAGGAAGTCATTATTTAGTTGAAGCAAATTATCCAAAGGGAACGTTGTTTTTTGAAAGCAAAATCGATGTTGAAATTGGAACTCAGGTAAGTTTGAATTTGAAGAGATAATTTTTCAATTATGACTTTAATCCTAATACATATATGAAAGCTCCATTTATGAAAATTTTCTATTGGCTTTATAAAAGCAATGAATTAATAGCTTAAGCTTACTTATTCATAATTATAAGTCACAACTCATAATTAATTAATAAATTTACATTTCCAACTCAATAAAACAAACCACTATGTATCATTCAAAAATATCGGGACTTGGATATTATGTTCCAGAAAATATTGTAACCAATGCTGATTTAACCAAAGTCATTGACACCAGCGACGAATGGATTCAGGAACGAACGGGTATCAAAGAACGACGGCACATTATTCCGGAGGAAGATACCACGACTAGCATGGGAGTAAAAGCTGCACAAATTGCGATTGAACGTTCTGGAATTGCAAAAGAAGCTATTGATTTTGTAGTTTTCGCCACGCTGAGTCCTGATTATTATTTTCCAGGCCCTGGAGTTTTAGTGCAACGCGATTTAGGATTGAAGACAGTTGGCGCATTAGATGTTCGCAATCAGTGTTCCGGATTTGTTTATGCGTTGTCGGTTGCCGACCAATACATCAAAACCGGAATGTATCAAAATATTCTAGTAATCGGTTCCGAAGTGCAATCAACAGGTTTAGATATGTCAACTAGAGGACGCGGTGTTTCGGTGATTTTTGGTGATGGTGCAGGAGCAGCCGTGGTAAGTCGGGAAACTGATGTAACCAAAGGAATTTTATCCACTCATTTGCATTCAGAAGGACAACATGCGGAGGAATTAATCGTGAAAGCACCCGGAATGGGAGGACGTTGGGTCACTGATATATTGTCTGATAATGATCCAAATGATGAAAGTTATTTTCCGTATATGAACGGGCAATTTGTATTCAAAAATGCTGTAGTTCGTTTTAGCGAAGTCATTAATGAAGGGCTTCAAGCTAATAATTTAGAAGTTGCTGATATTGATATGTTGATTCCACATCAAGCTAATTTACGAATTGCACAATTCATCCAACAAAAGTTTAAATTGACCGATGACCAAGTATTCAATAATATTCAGAAATACGGAAACACAACTGCGGCCTCCATTCCGATTGCATTGACAGAAGCTTGGGAACAAGGAAAAATCAAATCGGGAGATATTGTGGTTTTGGCTGCTTTTGGAAGCGGATTTACATGGGCGAGTGCGATTATTAAGTGGTAAACTCCATATAAAAGGCGTTAGTACATTTTTCATCAAACAATAAAATCCCTATATTTGCGCCCTTAAAACCATAGTATAATGACACTTTCAGAAATTCTTACTCCCTCGATTAAAGATGCGGTTCAAACCGTTTTCGACATTACTATTGATAAAGTTGAATTTCAAGCGACAAGGAAAGAATTTGAAGGCGATAGTACGATGGTTATTTTCCCGTTACTAAAAGTAATCAAAGGAAATCCGATTGAAATTGGAACAAAAATAGGCGATTATTTAGTAGCCAATGTTGCCGAAGTTTCAAAGTATAATGTGGTTTCAGGTTTTTTGAATATCGTAATTTCAGATGACTATTATCTGAATTTTTTCAGTGGAATTAAAGATAATTCACAGTTTGGTTTTGTGATTCCAAATTCCAATGATAAGGCTATTTTGGTTGAATATTCTTCACCAAACACGAACAAGCCCTTACATTTAGGTCACGTTAGAAACAACCTTTTGGGTTATTCTGTTGCCGAAATCATTAAAGCATCTGGAAAGAAAGTCTATAAAACTCAAATCATCAACGATCGTGGAATCCATATTTGTAAGTCAATGTTGGCTTGGCAAAAATTCGGAAACGGAGAAACTCCCGAATCAACAGGTTTGAAAGGCGATAAGTTGGTTGGAAATTATTATGTGGCTTTCGATAAAGTTTATAAAGAACAAATCGCCCAATTAATGGCTGCTGGTAAAACGGAAGATGAAGCCAAAAAGCAAGCGCCAATTATTCTCGAAGCCCAAGAAATGCTATTAAAATGGGAGGCAGGGGATGCAGAAGTTATTTCACTTTGGAAGATGATGAACCAATGGGTTTATGATGGTTTTGAAGCCACCTATAAAAATATGGGTGTTGATTTTGATAAATATTATTACGAAAGTGAGACCTATTTGTTAGGAAAAGATGTGGTTCAAATTGGTTTAGAGAAAGGTGTTTTTGAAAAAGATCCAGATGGTTCTGTTTGGATTGATTTGACTGACGAAGGTCTAGATCGAAAAATCGTTTTGCGTTCAGACGGAACCGCAGTTTATATGACACAAGATATCGGAACGGCGATTCAACGAGTAAAGGATTTTCCGGACGTTGGCGGAATGGTTTACACCGTTGGAAACGAACAAGATTATCACTTTAAAGTCTTATTTTTAATTCTAAAAAAACTAGGTTTTGATTGGGCAAAAAATTTATTTCACCTATCCTACGGAATGGTTGATTTGCCTTCTGGAAAAATGAAAAGCCGAGAAGGAACAGTGGTTGATGCCGATGATTTGATGAATGAAATGACCGAAACTGCTCAAAAAATTTCGGAGGAATTAGGAAAATTAGATGGCTATTCTCCTGCTGAAAAAGCCAAGTTGTATAAAACAATTGGTTTAGGTGCCTTGAAATACTACATTTTAAAAGTTGATCCGAAAAAAAGAATCTTGTTCAATCCTGAGGAATCAGTTGATTTTGCAGGAAATACGGGTCCGTTTATACAATATACCTATGCAAGAATACAATCTATTATTCGCAAAGCAAATTTTGATTTTTCGGCGAAAGCCAATATTAATTTGCTTCATGAAATGGAGAAGGAATTGTTGAAACAAATCGAATTATTTCCAGAGGTGATTCAAAATGCGGCTCAAAATCATAGTCCAGCATTGCTAGCTAATTATACTTATGACTTAGTAAAAGAATACAATTCATTTTATCAATCCGTTCCAATTTTAGGCACGAATAATCAAGATGAAAAAATATTCCGTGTGCAATTATCTAATGCTGTTTCAATCATAATAAAAAATGCATTCCAACTTTTAGGGATTGATGTCCCAGACAGAATGTAGTAGTTTTAAGTATTTAAATACAATAATATATAAAATTACTAAAACCGAATAGCTATTCCAATATTATTTCCAGCGGATGAGAAAGAAAATTTAGGATTGAAATAACTAGTTTTTTTATCAATACTTGCATTATAGGTTTCAACAGATTCTTTTATTTGCTTATTTCCTTTCCCTTCAATTAGGATTCCAATGATCATGCCAACAGCACCTATTCCTCCAACAGTCCAATTTGGTTTTACAGCTTCATTTTTCCCAAATGATTGCCCTAAAGTATAGCCAAAAGCAAAAGCACTCGGGTAAGCCACTATAGCACCAACCGTTCTGTTTGTTTGTGCGGCACTTAATTTAGTTGCAATTGCGGAATTATTTACAATTGTTTTTGCTTCTTTAATACTGATTTTTTTACCGTTTTGATGAATAGCAACCCCAGACCAAATATCTTTTTCTAGCGTTAAAGGAGTTTGAGAAAAACTTGAAAAACTTACAAAAAAGCAACTTAAAACTAATAATTGAACTCTCATATTTATGGAATTGAATGTTTGAATGCCACAAATAAAGGTTTTTATTGTTTGGTTTACAACTTTTAATCATAGGTTTTCCTTATGAATGTTGTTTTTATTATATTTGACAATAATTTTAAAAAAATACGATTATGAAAAGAATTTCAATTTATGCATTATTAAGCTTCTTATTCATCATAAATACAGCTTCAATGTGTAGTTCAGATGACAGCCCATCAACTAATCAATCTCAAGTGATAGATATAGCAGTTACGGGAACTTGGAGAGTAACTTTATATAATGACTCAGGGGTAGTTGAGACTAGTAAATTTAATGGTTATAATTTTACATTTGCTTCATCTGGAGTTTTAACAGCAGTAGGAAATGGAGCTACTCATTCTGGTACTTGGTCGGTTACGGATTCTAATAGTTCAGACGATTCTATTGATGATTTAGATTTCAATATCTTTTTTGCGTCTCCAGTAGATTTTGCTGATTTGACCGATGATTGGGATATCGTATCAAAATCGGCATCAAAAATTGAATTGATAGACATCAGTGGCGGCAATGGAGGTACAGACTATTTAACCTTTGAAAAAAATTAATGCATAGTTTGCGGTATAGAATTAACCAGCTTTTTAGCTGGTTTTTTTTTGAATAAAAGTGGGCAATAATCCAATTATCAATTGCCTAATTCTCTAATTAGTTTATCTTTGCAAATCAATAAAAAATTCAGATTATGTTCGATAATTTAAGCGATAAACTAGACAAGGCTTTTCATATTCTAAAAGGTCATGGAAAAATCACCGAAATTAATGTTGCCGAAACTTTGAAAGAAGTTCGACGTGCCTTACTTGATGCCGATGTGAATTTTAAAATAGCCAAAGATTTTACTACCAAAGTAAAAGAGAAAGCGATTGGACAGAATGTTTTAACTACGTTACAACCGGGCCAATTATTAGTTAAATTGGTTAAAGACGAACTTATTGAATTAATGGGGGGCGATGTTTCAGGAATTAATCTTTCTGGCACGCCAACAGTAATATTAATGTCGGGTTTACAGGGTTCTGGAAAAACTACATTTTCAGGTAAATTAGCCAATTATTTAAAAAACAAAAAAGGAAAGAAACCACTATTGGT
>JBIHZQ010000088.1:0-7793 GCA_044231345.1 Flavobacterium sp. | reverse complement strand
CAGCTTGAGTGGCATAATATTGAATTCCATACTCAGCAGCATTTAATCCTAGTTGTGTGATTCCATTTTGAGTTAAATCATAATTATAGGTAGCTGCTCCGGTATTACAAACTGATAAATTAGGAAGGGTTATTGTAGTCAAATCAGTAATAATAATTTCATCTGTAATGACACAAGTAGAAGTTGAAAGAGAAGCGGTTAATCCATAAGTTCCGGGTTGTGTAACAACTAGAGAGGCATTGGTTTCTCCCACAATCACATTGCTGTCTTGCGTCCATACATAAGAAAACTGAGGGCCTAACGTACTCGAAATTACCAAACTTTCTCCTTGGCAAATGGTTCGGTCTGGGCCTAAATCGGTAGTGGTAGTAAAGCTACCTCCTTTAATAAAAACAGCTGAATCATAGTTGCTATCAAGATAATCTCCAATGGCTAATTTTATTCGGTAGGTATTATTTGGGGTTACTGGTGAAGAAGCGTTGAGTAACACTGTCTCTCCTCTCATGTTCAACGCAGAACCCGTGGGATTTGTCACATTATAGTTTGCAAAAAGACTTGGATTATTGGACAAACAAGCTGAATTATAGGCTGAATTTCGAATGTTTTTTACAGATACTGGAACAGTAGTTGATGGAATTACCGCTAAATTAACTGGAGCGGTTCCCGCGGTTAAATCAGTTAGCATAAAAGCAAAAACATCACTAAATCCGCATTGAAATTCACCATATTCATTAGAAGCAAAAAGAAAATCAAAACTAAAATTACTTGATAGTGGCGTAAAGTCAAACTGCAGAAAAGCCACATCGGTTATCGGAGCAGATTGACCATTACTATTGCTTATAGTTTGTAGGTTTGCATCGCTTACTGTAGTTAATTGACTACTTTCATTTAATCCAGAATAAGGTCCTTCGGTGTATTTTGCAATACCGTTTCGAATAACAATCCCATTCGTAATTGGAAAACCAGAATTAGTATTAGTAAATCTACCAATCCCTTGATGGGAAGAAAAAAGAAAATTTGTGGCATTAGTACAGGAATTAGATAATAATTCTGTTTCTATTAATTCTGGAATTGTCAATGAAGTAGTATCAATCACAATTCCTTGTGAATAAATGCAAGTTGTAAAAAAATAAAAAAGTAAAAACATTACTTTTTTCATAGTATGAGAATTTAGTACATTAAAGGTACAAAAAATTAAAAACAAAAAGGGTCCTATTTATGGCTAGTATTTAAACAAATAATAGAATTATTGATTAATCGTTCAATTTCAAAACAGCCATAAATGCTTCTTGTGGAATTTCTACATTACCCACTTGTCGCATTCTCTTTTTCCCTTTTTTCTGTTTTTCTAATAATTTACGTTTTCTAGAAATATCACCGCCATAACATTTGGCAGTCACGTCTTTTCGTAACGCTTTTATCGTTTCACGCGAAATTACTTTCACACCTATAGCCGCTTGAATCGGAATATCAAATTGCTGACGTGGAATTAATTCTTTCAATTTCTCGCACATTTTTTTACCAATGTGGTACGCATTATCAACGTGAATAAGTGAAGACAAAGCATCAACAATAGTAGCATTCAATAAAATATCTACTTTTACTAAATTGGAAGTTCGCAATCCAATGGGCGCGTAATCAAACGATGCATATCCTTTAGAAACCGTTTTCAATCGGTCATAAAAATCAAATACAATCTCTGCCAATGGCATATCAAAAGTCAATTCTACTCGTTCTGTGGTCAAATACGTTTGGTTCGTAATCAAACCTCGTTTCTCAATACAAAGCGACATTACATTACCCACAAAATCAGCTTTAGTGATAATAGTTGCTTTAATATAAGGCTCTTCTACGTGGTCTAATTTTGAAGGCTCTGGTAAATCCGAAGGGTTGTTTACCACTAATGGTGTTTCAGGATCTTTTTTGGTGTAAGCCAAATACGAAACGTTAGGAACGGTAGTAATTACCGTCATATTAAACTCTCTTTCCAAGCGTTCTTGGATAATTTCCATGTGCAACATTCCCAAGAATCCACAACGGAAACCAAATCCTAAAGCCGCGGAGCTTTCTGGCAAAAATACCAGCGAAGCATCGTTCAACTGTAATTTTTCCATCGAGTTGCGCAATTCTTCATAATCTTCGGTATCCACTGGATAAATTCCAGCAAAAACCATCGGTTTTACATCTTCAAAACCAGTAATCATATTGGTAGTTGGCGTTTTCGCATCGGTTAGCGTATCGCCCACTTTTACTTCTTTCGCCTCTTTAATTCCCGAAATCAAATACCCAACATCACCGGCAGAAATAACTTGTTTTGGCACTTGGTTCAATTTCAATGTGCCAATTTCATCTGCAAAATATTCATTTCCAGTAGCCATGAATTTAATCTTTTGACCTTTTTTAATTTGTCCGTTTTTAACTCGGAAAATTACTTCAATTCCACGAAACGGATTGTAATGGGAATCAAAAATCAAAGCCTGTAATGGCTCGTCAACATTTCCTTTTGGAGGTGGAATTCTTTCGATAATCGCTGCCAAAATATTTTCAACACCCAAACCTGTTTTTCCAGAAGCATGAATAATTTCGTCTAGTTTGCACCCCAATAAATCCACAATATCATCGCTCACTTCCTCTGGATTCGCACTTGGTAAATCTACTTTATTCAAAATAGGAATAATTTCCAAGTCGTTTTCTAAAGCCAAATATAAATTCGAAATCGTCTGTGCCTGAATACTTTGCGCGGCATCTACAATCAAAAGCGCGCCTTCACAAGCCGCAATCGACCGCGAAACTTCGTAAGAAAAATCCACGTGACCCGGAGTATCAATCAAATTCAAGATATATTCCTCGCCTTTGTACGTATATTCCATCTGAATCGCGTGACTCTTAATCGTAATCCCACGTTCGCGCTCCAAGTCCATGTTGTCAAGCAATTGCGCCTTTTCTTCACGAGCAGTTACCGTTTGTGTAGCACCGAGTAAACGGTCAGCAAGCGTACTTTTTCCGTGGTCAATGTGTGCAATTATGCAAAAATTTCTTATGTGTTTCATGCTCGAATTTTGTCTGTTTTTTGGGCGTGACCACAATTCCACTATCGTTCCATTGTTGGTCGGGCTTTTCGCTGTATCTTTTGTTTTGAAAATAAAACAAAAGGATGCCGCTACAATCCCTCACGCAAACCCTATATTATTTATAAAATACCTGACAGCCACTGGCTGTCCTCCTCTTAATCTCAAATCTCACGCAAACCCTATATTAAGGATATTAACTGCAAAGATAATCTAAATTAGTCAGTTTCAAAGTTCCAAATTCGCAAACTAATAGGTTTAATTTTAAGTCTTTCTTCGTTCTTCTTTTATCCTTTCATCAAAAAACGTAATTTTGCACAAAATATTTCGAAAGATGATCAAAATCGGCAACATAGAACTTCCAGATTTCCCCTTGCTTCTTGCACCCATGGAAGACGTGAGCGATCCTCCATTTCGCAGATTGTGCAAACAACACGGAGCCGATTTGATGTATTCCGAATTTATTTCTTCCGAAGGTCTAATTCGTGACGCTATCAAAAGCCGAATGAAACTCGATATTTTCGATTACGAACGCCCTGTTGGAATCCAGATTTTTGGTGGAGACGAAGAAGCAATGGCACTTTCATCAAAGATTGTGTCTACCGTAAACCCAGATATTATTGACATCAATTTTGGTTGTCCTGTAAAAAAAGTCGTTTGCAAAGGTGCAGGTGCCGGAGTGCTGAAAGACGTCGATTTAATGATTCGCCTTACGCAAGCCGTTATCGATAGTACACATTTGCCAGTAACCGTAAAAACACGTTTGGGTTGGGATGATAACTCTATAAATATTGATGAGGTTGCTGAGCGTTTGCAAGACATTGGCGTTGCCGCTTTGAGCATTCACGCCCGAACTCGTGCCCAAATGTATAAAGGACAAGCCGATTGGTCGCACATTGCCCGAGTGAAAAACAATCCAAGAATTACCATGCCTATTTTCGGAAACGGCGATGTTGATTCGCCTGAGAAAGCACTGAAATATAAAAATGAATATGGCATTGACGGAATCATGATTGGTCGTGCTGCAATTGGCTATCCGTGGATTTTTAATGAAATCAAACATTACTTCAACACGGGCGAACATTTGGCAAAACCAACCGTTGTCAATCGAGTAGAGGCGGTGCGAAATCACCTGACATGGGCAATGGAATGGAAGGGCGAACGATTGGGAATTGTGGAAACGCGCCCCCATTATTCTAATTATTTCAAAGGAATTCAATCCTTTAAAGAACACCGACAAAAACTGGTTACATTGAGCACGCCCGAAGAATTATTTGCTGCTTTAAATGAAATTGAAGAGGCTTATGCGGATTATCAGATGGTTTGATAACAATTATTCCAACAATTTCTTAGTAACCCTACTACTCGCAATCAGCGAAGCAATAAATCCCAAAGTGCAAATTGTTGCCAGTACTATGAATACATTTTTCAAAGAAAAATCAACTGGATATGGAAGCGTTGGAGTTATCATAATAATTTCAAATTGTTGTTGAAGAAGCACCAAAAGAATGCCAAGCACCAATCCAATTATGCCTCCAACACTACTTAATAATGTCCCTTGAAGCAAGAATATTTTTCTTAAATCTTTTACTTCTACCCCTAAATTGAATAAGGTTTTTAAGTTAGGTCTTTTGTCTAAAATCATCATGATTAGCGCCCCGATCAAGTTAAAAAGAGCAATAATAATGACTAATGTAAATATTAAGTACACCGCTACATTTTCAGTATTCAACATTTTATAGAGGGAATCATTAAGTTGCGCCCGAGTTTTTATGGTGTAGTTTGAGTCAAATAAATTTTGGATCTCTTTCTTTATTTGTTCTTCGTTGGCGTTTGGTTTTATTTGAACTTCTATCCCAGAGATTTGATTGGATTTATAATCAAGAAGCTCTTGGGTTAATTCTAAATCGGCAAAAACATATTTTGAATCTAATTCTTCACTGATTGCATAAATTCCAACAGGACTTAATATGGCTTTGTTGAATGCGTTTTCTGGATTTTCAAAATTTTCGGTACCACTTTTTGGGACAAAAACCTCAAATGGAGAATTATAATCAAACAGGCCTAGGGATAATTTTTGTGCAATACCATAGCCAACTACTACTTGAGTTGTTTTTGGCGAAAGCCATTCCCCTTGATAAAGTGTTTTCTTGACTTCGTTTACTTCACTGAACTTTGTGTCAACGCCTTTTAAATAAGCAACTTGTTCGCGTCCATCAAACATAAATAACACCCGTTCTTCAATGATTTTGCTATACCCTGAAACCCCTTCAATTGCCAAGAGTTGTTTTTCTTTTTGCGCAGAAATAGACAAGAATTTGCCTTTTGCACTGCTAATTTTGATGTCAGGATCAAAATCATTACTAAACGATAAACTAAAATTAATTAAGCCACTAAAAACGGACAAAACCACAAACAACGCCATTGACCCTGCAATAATTCCAAGCGAAGCAATTGCATTTATGCTGTTTATGGCAGTGCTTTTACTTGCGCTAATCAGGTATCGTTTGGCTATGTAAAGAGGAAAATTCACGTTTATGATTTTCTACGTTTTTCTAAAAGATCGCGATTTTCGATAGGATTTTCTTTTGCCGCTAAGGCATTGTCTATTTTTTCAATATAATCTAAAGAGTCGTCGATATAAAAAGTCAAATTTGGGACTTTTCGTAATTGTAGTCGAACCCGTTGCGATAAATCATGCTTTATTAATGAAGTATTTGATTTAATGGCAGCTAATGTTTCAGCAGCTTTTTCTTGTGGAAAAATACTTAAATGTACCGTAGCCACTGATAAATCGGTAGTTACATTAACTTTGGATACGGAGATTACTAAATTTGAAATTCCGTTTTTTCTCACTTCCCCTTGTAAAATATCAACCAAATCTTTTTGGAGGACGCCCCCAATTTTTTTCTGTCTATTTGTTTCCATGGGGCAAAAATACGATTTTTTTGAGTTACACCATTTCTAAGTCACCAACTCCTAAAGTTTTTTATCTTTACCCTCAGAAAAATGAATTAGCGCGGGTTTGTTTTTCAAAAATTAGTAACAAAAAATAGTATAAAAATGCAAAAAATAGAACATATAGGAATTGCCGTAAAAGACCTAAAGGTTTCTAATCTGGTATTTGAAAAACTCTTCGGTGCCCCATCATATAAAATGGAGGAAGTGGCAAGCGAAGGGGTGATCACTTCTTTTTTTAAGAGCGGGCCAAACAAAATTGAGTTGCTTGAAGCAACCAATCCTGAGAGTCCAATTGCTAAGTTCATTGAAAAACGAGGCGAGGGGATTCATCATATTGCATTTGAAGTGAGTGATATTGTCTCAGAAATGAAGCGCCTTCAAGGAGAGGGATTTTTGTTGCTTAATGAATTTCCAAAAAAGGGAGCTGATAATAAATTAGTTGCTTTTTTGCATCCAAAATCGACCAATGGAGTTTTAATCGAATTGTGCCAAGAACTTCCCTAGATGGTTTGTCTGAAAGAAGAATTTATAACTATTTCGGATAAAAATACTTGCAGAAAATTAAAAATAGTAGTACTATTGCAACTTCTTATTTGGTCCTATAGCTCATTCGGTTAGAGCAACTGACTCATAATCAGTAGGTGCTTGGTTCGATTCCAAGTGGGACCACAATAAATGAAAGACTTCACAGAAATGTGAGGTCTTTTTTGTTTTATTTTTTGCACATATTTTGCACAACTTAGCTTTCCAAGACCATAAATCAACCTTTATGGCAAACATTAAAACGCTCTTAGACCTTCGTAGAGCAAAATCTGATGGTACATTTAATATCATCTTTAGAATCATTGATTTCAAGAAAGTCTACACCATTCACTCAGGTGTTTCTATTTCACAGCATGTGTGTCAAACTATTTTAGATCCATTCGAGCTATCTACAATAAAGCAATTAAGATGAAGGTAGTAGAGCGTTCATTAAATCCACTTCATGACATTTGTATCTTGGTTAATTAGAAATAAAAATTAAAATTGCAGTTGGAATTTTACCATCCACATTTAATATGGCATTTCCTGAAGAATATTTACCCGACCTGAGAATTTGACCATCAAAATTGAAAAGTGCGGATCCTGAAGAATATTTTCCTTGTCTGATTACTTTTCCGTCCCAATTATATAGTGCATTACCCGAAGAATATTGTCCTTGTCTTAGAATTTGCCCATCCCAATTATAAAGTGCGGATCCTGAAGAATATTTTCCTTGTCTGATTACTTTTCCGTCCCAATTACATATTGCGTTTCCCGAAGAATATTTTCCTTGTCTTAAAACTTGTCCGTCCCAATTATAAAGAGCAGTTCCCGAGGAATATTGTCCTTGTCGGATAATAACTTGCGCATTTAATGCTCCAAATACTAGCAACAATGTTGCCATTAGAAGTAATTTATTCATTTTTTGAAATTTAAATTTTATTCCTACTCTTAAAGATTTTCGGATTACTCTTTGTTTTTAGAGTGGTTTTCTTGTCTCCTCTTTTTTGTCTGTCACTTATTAGGTGATCGGCTTGCTTTGAACCGCTATGTTGTTTAAATTTGCCCCTACTCGCGTATTTTGGATAGGCATGCTGTCAATTTGGCCAAATAGGTGCAGATTTATTGCTTTTTAGTTACGCTTATTTTATCAAAAATAATTATTTTTAATAAACCACCAAGCCGATTCCGATAATAAAAGTTATCTATGAACGTCGGTTGCTTTTCCTAATACTAAATTTT
>JBIHZQ010000087.1:0-7859 GCA_044231345.1 Flavobacterium sp. | reverse complement strand
TACGGTCGCTGCCATTGCACCAGCAGCGGCAGCGACCGTAGTAGTTCCTAAGGCTTGAACTGCCAAACTATTAGCGCCCATTGCTGAACCTGCATTAAAACCAAACCAGCCAAACCAAAGTAAACCAGTTCCTAACAAAACATATGTAATTCTGGCTGGACTAACTTTTTGTACTTTTCTTTTTCCAAGGAATATGGCACCTGCCAATGCCGCCCAGCCAGCACTCATATGTACTACAGTTCCTCCTGCAAAGTCAAGCACACCCATTTTAAATAGTAATCCATCGGGATGCCAAGTACAATGAGCTAAGGGAGAATAAACTACTAAAATAAATAAAAAAAGAAATAATAAATAGGCCCAAAACCGAATTCGTTCAGCAAATGCTCCTGTGATAAGAGCCGGAGTTATAATAGCAAATTTTACTTGAAAAAGAGCAAAAAGCAATAGCGGTATAGAAGGCGCTAAACTCCAAGAGGACGAAGAATCAACACCATTGAAGAAAAAATTTGAAGTTGGATCACCAATCACTCCTCCAATTGATGGTCCAAAAGCCAAGCCAAATCCAATAACAACCCACAAAACGGTGACGATAACCATCGCCATATAACTCTGCAACATGGTGCTAATAACGTTCTTTTTTCCTACCATTCCACCATAAAAAAAACCGAGACCTGGAGTCATCAATAAAACCAAAGCGGTAGCAACTATCATCCAAGCGGTATCGCCCGTATCAAAACTAACTGTTTTTAATGGAATCGAACGTTCAACGGTAATGAAATTCGAAAAAAAACTGAATATTAGCAACAAAATTAATACAACGCTTAAAATAATTTTCCTCATTTTTATTATTTAATTAATATAATATATGTCTATACCCCCTATAAAAATACAAATATATCTCTAAAATTTAAAAATAAAAATATATACCCCCTAAAATTATAGGGGTATAGTTGAAAATAATACTATTATTAAGAATTTAAGAAAGAAACTTCGTTGCTGTTGATTAATTAAAACGGTAATACAGCAACGCTTCAAGTGAAAAATTAAATTTCACATAAGTACCTTCATTAGTTTTTGGCTGTGAAATGGTAGGTAAAATGTAAGAATCTGAGGCAATCTCATCATTAGAAGGCTGAAGATTTTCAATCGCACTAAAATTTACCGTCCTACTTTTAAATCCAATACCCGTTTTAAAATCAATTCCCAGTCTATCGCTAAACTTTGCAAGCACCCCGAAATTTAGGTTGGTCCCTGATTTTTTCCGATGATAATCCGCTTTATCATAGCTATAATAATCGTCTTCTTTTGTAATGAAATAGGAATTATAAAAAACTGCTTTGTGGTTGACATAAAAAAAATCAAAAGAAAGGTAAGTGTTTAAATGCCTACCGCTATTTAATTTCAAAACCACTTCTGGCTTAAAAGACCAAGAGCGATTCATGGTCGTTTTATAACTCTCTAATAAATGAGTGCCAAAACCCAATTGGCACCTAACGTAAAAATCTTTATTGATTTGTCTCATATACCCTAACTCCCAACGGGGACTAATTCCGTATACCGGAGACAGTAAATTCAAAGAAACCCATTGCTCTTTATTGAGCTTTACTTCCTGAGCACTCGATTTTAGAATAATAAAACAGCAGCAAAGTAAAAGAAATTTTATTTTCATAGTGTTATTTTAAAATTCCTGCTTTAAGTATCTGACCAAAGCGAAACATGTCTTCATAAGAACAATAAAAAGGTACTGGTGCTAATCGGATGACGTTGGGTTCTCGCCAATCAGTAATTACACCATTTTTCATTAAATATTCGAAAAGCGTGCGTCCCTCACCATGAAGGTATACCGATAATTGGCAAGCTCTTTCTTGAGGATTTTTAGGAGTAATGATTTCAAAAGAGCCGTTTACTTCATTGCTTATTTGATCTAAAATAAATTCTAAATACGACGTAATCGTGTCTCTTTTTTTGAGCAATGCTTCCATTCCTACCTCATCAAACATTTCGACAGAAGCCAAGTAAGGCGCAAGAGATAAAATAGGTAGGTTACTTATTTGCCAACCGTCGGCGCCTTGAACTGGGCTAAAAGTAGGCTCCATTTTAAATCTTCTTTCTTTATTGTGTCCCCACCAACCTGCGAAGCGATTCAGGTTTTGATTGGCATGATGTTTTTCATGAATAAAGCAGCCCGATGCATTACCAGGGCCTGAATTCATGTATTTATAACTGCACCAAGCAGCGAAATCAACGCCCCATTCGTGCAAATTTAAGGTTACATTTCCAGCCGCATGAGCTAAATCCCAACCAACAAAGGCACCCGCTTTTTGACCTGCCGCAGTGATTGTTTTCATGTCAAAGACTTGTCCTGTATAGTAATTTACGCCTCCGATTAGTACCAACGCTAATTCGTCTCCAATTTCTTCAATTTTTGCCAACACATCTTCTAGGCGAATATTATGTTCTCCTTCTCTCCGTTGAATTTCTACAATTGCGTTGTTGGGATCAAATCCATGAAATTGTACTTGACTTTGAATCATGTATTGATCACTTGGAAAAGCTTTTGCTTCACAAATAATTTTATATCGTTTGGCAATTGGTTTATAAAAGGAAACCATCATCAAGTGCAGGTTTACGGTCAATGTATTCATTACGGTAACTTCACTAGGCAAAGCTCCTACGATTTTACTTAAAGGTTTTGCGAATCTTTCGTGATAATCCCACCAAGGTTTTTCTGCATAAAAATGACCTTCTACGGCAAGTTTAGCCCAATCGTCCATGATTTCATCTACATAGGCTTTTGTTCGTTTTGGTTGTAATCCGAGGGAATTTCCGGTGAAATATATTACTTTTTGTCCATTTACTTCTGGGAATAGAAATTCATTTTTATAGGAATGTAAAGAATCATTTTGATCTAATTCTTTGGCAAATTCAAGTGTATTTTTAAATGTCATTGGTGTTGTATTTGGTTGGGTAAAAATAAGTAGAAAATTATGAAATATCCAGCTTCTATTTAATAATTCTGATTGGTTGTTATTAGGGTTGCGTTAGGGATTGTAATGGAAAGCGTTGTTCTGTTAAAACTTTAGAACTCGAGCATCGAGGAAGCGACCGAAGGAAGCTCCCGGAGTACACGAAGTTCTTAGATTTAACAGAACAACCTTGAAATGGATAGCCCGTAATACGCCAAAAAAAATCTTGCCAATATTGACAAGATTTTAATTTTTTCTAAACCTGTTGTGATTAAATAATCAACATTGCATCACCGTAAGAGTAAAATTTATATTCTTCTTTGATTGCTTCTTCGTAGGCTTTTTTCATTAGATCGTGACCACAGAATGCGGAAATCATCATTAAAAGAGTTGATTTTGGCGTGTGAAAATTAGTAATCATACAATCTGCAATACTAAAATCATGAGGAGGGAAAATGAATTTATTTGTCCAACCGTCGAATGGATTTAGGGTACGCTGTGAAGAAACGGCGCTTTCAATAGCTCTCATAGAGGTAGTTCCAACGGCACAAACACGTTTCTTTTTTACTTTTGCTTGATTCACGATGTCGCAAGCTTCTTGATTTATTTTTAATTCTTCCGAATCCATTTTGTGCTTTGATAAATCTTCCACCTCAACAGGATTAAACGTTCCTAGTCCAACGTGCAAGGTAACTTCAGCAAAATGCACTCCTTTGATTTCAAGTCTTTTTAATAAATGTTTTGAGAAGTGCAATCCAGCAGTTGGAGCGGCAACGGCACCTTCTTCTTTTGCATAAATTGTTTGGTATCTGTCGGCGTCTTCTGGGGTAACTTCTCTGTTTATGTATTTTGGAATTGGAGTTTCTCCAAGTTCAGTCAGTTTGTTTCTAAATTCTTCGTAAGAACCATCATAAAGAAAACGCAACGTTCTTCCGCGAGAAGTGGTATTGTCAATAACCTCAGCCACTAAGGTGTCATCATCGCCAAAATACAGTTTATTTCCGATTCTAATTTTACGAGCTGGATCTACTAGAACATCCCAAAGACGTTGTTCAGCATTTAACTCTCTTAGTAAAAAAACTTCGATTCTAGCTCCCGTTTTTTCTTTGTTTCCGTATAATCTTGCTGGAAAAACTTTTGTATTATTAAGTACTAAAACATCTCCGTCATCAAAATAATCAATAACGTCTTTAAACATTTTGTGTTCAATTGTGTTTTCTTTACGATTAATTACCATCAAACGAGACTCGTCTCTATTTTCAGCAGGATATTCAGCTAATAGTTCTTTTGGTAAATTAAATTGAAAATGAGATAATTTCATACTTTTTATTATTTAGAGTGCAAATATACGATTGCGAGATAGGCGATGTCAAGTGTTTTGCTGTTTATTTTCGAAATGAGATGTGAAGGCGCAAAGGGGCTACTATGTTTGGTTTTTATACTTCCGAAATTTTGAAACACCAGCGGTTTAAATCGGTCCAAAAATCAGGGTAAGATTTGGATACGACATCGGCATTTTCAATTATTAAATCGGTTTTCAATGCTAATGGTGCAAAAGCCATTGCCATTCTGTGGTCGTTATAGGTTGTAATCACGCAGTTGGAATTAATTTTTGATGTTTTTGCCAACGCCAAACTATTCTCTGTAATTGATACGAGCGCTCCAAGTTTTGTAAGCTCTGTTTTTAAAGCAGTCAAGCGGTCTGTTTCTTTGATTTTTAGCGTATGTAATCCTGACAAATGGCATTCAATTCCCAATCCAAAACACGTTACTGCGATTGTCTGCGCGATATCTGGAGTATTAATTAAATCCAAAGTAATAGATTCAGCTACCAGGTCAACTTTTTTTTCTAATTGAATTTTGTTGTCACTAAAATGAGTCACTACTCCCATTCTTTCATAAATTTCTTTCAACACCCTGTCGCCTTGCAAACTATTTTGTTTGAAAGTAGCGAGTGTTATTTTTGTGCCCACTGGTGATAATGCTATAATTGAATAATAATATGATGCCGAACTCCAATCAGATTCTACGAAAACAGATTGGGGATTAATTGTTTTTAATTTCGGCTTAATGACTATTTTATTAGCTTGAAAAGAAGTTTCAATTCCGATTTCGTTCAACAAAGCTAAGGTCATTTTAAGATAGGAAATTGAAGTGATTTCGCCTATTAATGATAATTCGAGTCCGTTTTCTAATTCAGGGGCAATTAGTAATAGTGCAGAAATGTACTGACTACTTACCGATGCTGGAAGTGCTACTTTATCATTATTAAGCCTTTGTCCAAAGATTTTTATTGGTGGATATCCCTCGTTTTCAAGATATTCTATTTTGGCTCCAAGATGCCGTAGGGCATCCACTAAGATTTTTATTGGCCGTTCTTTCATTCTAGGAGAACCAGACAAAATTACGGTTCTTCCTTCTTGGATTGCAAAGTGAGCTGTTAAAAAGCGCATGGCTGTTCCTGCGTGTTGAATATTAATCACCTCATTGGTAGTGGATAAAGCGAAACGAAGTAGTTCAGAATCATCTGCATTAGAGGGGTTTTCTATAACAATATTGGGATAAATTCCTTGCAACAATAACCAACGATTGGTCTCTGATTTAGAGCCTGTAATTTTAATTTCAGTAGTTTGATATAATACTCTTGATTGCAGCAGTACATTCATTTCGTTTTCAGTTTTTCGACTCCATTTTTGGATTATTGGGGGCTAACTTTTCGTTATTATGATGCCGCTCTTTGTCCCGAACTGATTTCAAATTCATTTTAT
This sequence comes from Flavobacterium sp., assembly GCA_044231345.1. GTDB lineage: Bacteria > Bacteroidota > Bacteroidia > Flavobacteriales > Flavobacteriaceae > Flavobacterium. The sequence continues at coordinate 2,125 of JBIHZQ010000087.1, read as the reverse complement.
TATCGAAAGCAACTTGCAAATCGATTCCTGTTTGATTGGCAAGACATAAAACTACAAAAACCACATCGGCCAGTTCTTCGCCAAGGTCTTTATTTTTATCGGATTCTTTTTCGGATTGTTCTCCATAACGGCGGGCGATAATTCGGGCTACTTCACCAACTTCTTCTGTAAGCTGTGCCATATTTGTTAGTTCATTGAAATACCGAACACCGTGTTCTTTTATCCAATTATCAACTTCAAGTTGGGAATTTTTTAAGTTCATTTATTTATTTTTTTATTGGAAAAATATATTTAATTCTAATTATTAATACTAGACATCTAAATATATTTCTATTTCAAAAATAATCGATTTTTTTGTAGTATTAACAAATCAAGTGATATAGTTTGCCTTTTTTCTATTCCCTATTTTTTGTATCTATGATAATGGTTACTGGACCATCATTAACGAGCATCACTTTCATGTCGGCTCCAAATTGCCCTGTTTGAATTTTTTTTCCCAATTCTAATTCTATTTGTAGAACAAAATTCTCATATAATGGAATGGCAATTTCAGGTTTCGATGCTTTAATATAAGACGGACGATTGCCTTTTTTGGTATTGGCATGCAATGTAAATTGGCTCACAACAATAATATCGCCTTGAATGTCTTTTACAGAACAATTCATAACATCATTTTCATCTGCAAAAATGCGAAGATTTGCTATTTTCTGGCTAAGCCAATTGATGTCTTCTTGAGTATCTGCATCTTCAATTCCAACCAAAACCAAAAGCCCGTTATCGATTTGGGCTACTATTTTAGATTCGATAATTACCGATGCTGAAGTTACTCTTTGTAATACTACTTTCAAATTAATTTACTTATTCCTAGTTTCGTCACTTGCAATTCGGTCTTCATTATAGATGTCGGTTCGATAATGCTCCTCGTCACCTTCCAAAATTTGAAGATAACTTTTGTAGCGAGACCAAGCAATCAAATCAGAATCTAATGCCTGTTTAATTGCACAATTAGGTTCGTCTTTATGCAAACAATTATTAAATTTACAATGCTCTTTTAATTTAAAAAATTCTGGAAAATATCCGCTAATTTCTTCTTTTTCCATATCGACAATTCCAAAACCTTTAATACCCGGGGTATCAATTATTTTTGCCCCAAATGACAAATCGTACATTTCAGCAAAAGTAGTGGTATGTTGACCTTGCTTACTTTGTTCCGAAATTACAGTAGTTTTCAAATGTAAACTGGGCTCAATTGCATTTACTAAGGTAGATTTTCCTACCCCAGAATGTCCAGAAAACATACTTACTTTCCCTTTCATTAACTCCATTAAAGTTTCAAGTCCTTTTTTTTCAGTAGAGGAAACTCGCAAACATTGATACCCAATTTCTTGATAAACATGTTGCAAAAACAACTGATCGTCAAGCATTGTGGAATCAAAAGTGTCTATTTTATTAAAGACCAATATCGCTTCAATTCCATAAGCTTCAGCGGTTACAAGAAATCGATCAATAAAACTGGTCGTAGTGGGCGGATTATTAATGGTGATTAACAAAAAAACACGGTCAATATTAGATGCAATAATATGCATTTGATGAGATAAATTTACCGATTTTCTTACGATATAATTTTTCCGTTCGTGAATGGTGTGAATTGTACCCGTAATTGCATCTGAGTTTTCTTCCAATTCAAAATCTACACGATCGCCAACTGCAATAGGATTGGTACTTTTTATTCCTTTTATTCGGAATTTACCTTTCATACGGCATTCAATAAAATCGCCTTGTTCTGATTTTATAGTATACCAACTTCCTGTAGATTTATAAACGATTCCTGTCATAGGACAAAGGTATTATTTTATTATTATAATTTAAATTCAGAATTACTTGAGATTCAAAAAAAAGGGTTGCATTTACATGCAACCCTTTAGTGTCAATATTTTTTTTGATTGGATGTTATTTGTATCGGTACCCAATTCCTTTTTTAATTACTTGAGAACCACCCAATTGATTTGAGTTTGCTCCTGTTGTAGCTTTATCAGCAGTCATTAAAATAAACGGACATCCTACAGCAGCTGCAGCCATTTTAAGTTTTTTCTCTGCTTTTTTATCTCCTGTATTTCCAGTATGG
>JBIHZQ010000026.1:0-23476 GCA_044231345.1 Flavobacterium sp. | reverse complement strand
TTCTGGTTCTACCTCTTCAATTTGGGGAATTTTATTTTTTAATGTTGGGGCTACAATTGGTTCTGAAGCATTTAATTTAACTGCACTTTGTGTTTTATTTTCAATACTATTCATTACCAATCCGACTGCCGTTGCATATAAAGGGCTAGAGATTTCCTCGTCTGAATTTCCAGCTAGATGTTCATTTGGATACCCTATTCTAGTGTCCATTCCAGTAATGTATTCCACTAACTGCTTGACATGCTTTAACTGAGCTCCACCTCCGGTAAGTACAATTCCGGCAATTAACTTTTTACGAGGATCTTCATGACCGTATGCTTTTATTTCAACGAAAACTTGTTCAATAATTTCAACCACTCGGGCATGGATTATTTTGGACAAATTTTTCAATGATATTTCTTTTGGTTCTCTTCCTCTTAATCCTGGAATAGAGACAATTTCATTATCTTTATTTTCACCAGGCCAAGCTGATCCAAATTTTATTTTTAATAATTCTGCTTGCTTTTCAATAATTGAGCAACCTTCTTTTATGTCATCGGTAATTACATTTCCTCCGAAAGGAATTACGGCTGTATGTCGGATAATGCCATCTTTAAAAATAGCCAAATCGGTTGTACCGCCACCAATATCAATTAAAGCTACACCCGCTTCTTTTTCTTCTTGACTTAACACTGCATCAGCAGAGGCTAATGGTTCTAGAGTTAAACCAGACAATTCAATTCCAGAACTTTGGATGCAACGACCAACATTTCTAATAGAAGAGGCTTGTCCAACTACCACATGAAAACTAGATTCTAATCTTCCTCCACACATTCCGATGGGTTCTTTAATTTCAGATTGTCCATCAATTTTAAATTCTTGTGGAAGCACATGGATAATTTCTTCCCCTGGCAACATTGCTAATTTATGTACTTGATTGATTAGCACATCAATATCTTTGTCGCCTATTACTTCTTCTGGATTGCTCCGACTAATATAATCACTATGTTGTATGCTTCTAATATGTTGACCTGCAATTCCTACAACTACATCTTTAATTTTATATCCCGAGTTGTTTTCTGCTTCTTGAACCGCTTGTTGTATGGATTGAATTGTCTGTGTAATATTATCTACCACACCTCTTTTTACTCCTAGACTTTTGGATTTACCAATGCCTAGAATTTCTAATTTTCCATACTCGTTTTTCTTGCCAATCATGGCAACAATTTTTGTAGTTCCTATATCTAAACCTACTGCAATGTTCTCTTTTTCCATACCCTGTTATTTAGTGCATACCACTTGATGAGTAAATTTCAGATTTATTTTTTTATACTTTGTCAACAAACTTTCTTCCTCTGCTTTCTGAAAAAAAGCTTTGTAATTATTAAATTTATCCTTGATGTGAATTGGTCTTCCGAAATCAATTTCAAAATCATACTCTCTATTGCGCATAATTAAGCTTCCATTTTCAAAAACTTCTACTCCAATTATGTTTTTTTTCAAAAAATTATCATTAAAAATATATCTAAAAACAGCAATCAAATTTTTATTATTGCTTTCATTAATTGAACCCGAAACTAGGGGGACTCTTGCAGATAAATTTTCAGACAACGGCATTTTATTCCCTTGATAATCAAAATAGAAAGTTTCGTTTTCTAATGAAACTCTTACTATTGGAGTTCGTTGTTTTACGACCGCTTTCAACACGCCATTAATGGTCACAAATACTTCAGATTTTTCAATCATATTATGACTATTGATGGATTTTTCTAATTTATCCAAATCTACTCCTTCTTTTGCTATAGTTTTTGGATGCTGATTATTTTCTATTAACAATTTATTAACCGTTTCTGAGGTGACAAATACGTTTTCATCTTCTACAAAAACAACTTCTGTTTTTAATAATTTTCTTGCTGAATTCTTCATTGAAGTGAACGAAAACATAAAAATCACTAATCCGAACATTAAAAATAAACGAATAGTTGACCAGTTAAAAAATTTCATACAGTGCAGTTTTAATTGGTTTGACTAATTCTCCTATATCTCCTGCCCCAATGGTGACAATTATTCTTGCGTCTGAATCTTTAATTGTGTCTATCAAATCAGCTTTTGAAACTAATTTTTTATTTTCACAAGTAATTTTTTGCAACAACCAACTAGAAGATACTCCTTCAATTGGCAGTTCTCTGGCTGGATAAATTTCTAATAATATTACTTCATCAAAAGCAGATAAGCTCTTGGCAAAATCCTCGATAAAATCTTTTGTTCTACTATATAAATGGGGCTGAAAAATAGCTAGTACTTTTTGATTTGGATACAATTCTGTAACCGCTTGATGAACTGCGTTTATTTCTGTTGGATGGTGGGCATAATCGTCGATGTATGCCAAGTTTTTTTCTTTAATTTGAAATGAAAATCGTCTTTTAATTCCTGGGAAAGACTGCAATGCATTTGCGATGCAATCTGTTGCAATTCCGTAGGTGTTTGCCATAGCTATTGCCATTAGAGCATTCATCAGATTATGTTTTCCTGGTAGACCAAATTTAAAATTCTTAATTATTTCTTTTGGGGTTTTTACATCAAATAAATATTCCCCGTTCTCAATTCTAATATTGAAAGCCATGAAATCAGCCGTTTCATTAACTGCAATAGTTACTCCATTTAAGGGCAATCCATTAGAAACAAATAAATTAGATTTATCAGTTACTTTTCCAGCAAATTCAATAAACGATTCTTCGATTGCCTGACTACTTCCGTAAACATCTAAATGATCGGCATCCATTGAGGTGACACAAGCAATATTGGGATGTAAATGCAAAAAAGATCGATCAAATTCATCAGCTTCAACAACAGTTACTGTTTTTCCATTTCCAATTAAATTTGAATTATAATTTTCTACAATTCCACCTAAAAAAGCAGTCACATCGACCCCACTTTTATATAATATGTGCCCCAAAATACTGGACGTAGTAGTCTTCCCATGTGTTCCAGCTACTGCAAAACAAAACGTATCTTTGGTAATGATTCCTAAAACCTCTGCTCTTTTCTTGACATTGAAATCTCTTTCTAGGAAATAATTCCATTCCGAGTGATTTACTGGCACGGCGGGAGTAATAATGACCAAGGTGTTTTCAGCAAAATAATCTTTTGGAATTAGATTTATATTGTCTTCAAAGTGAATGTTGATGCCAATTAATGCTAATTCTTTTGTGAGTTCGGTTTCGGTTTTATCATACCCGGAAACATTCTTACCAATGGATTTGAAATAACGCGCCAAAGCACTCATTCCGATTCCTCCGATACCTATGAAATAGACGTTATTTATTTGGTTCAAATTCATTTTAAGATTCAAAATTCAACTTCTCTGTTGTTTTTTTATTATTGTAATTCTTTTACTATTGTAATTGTTATTGCACTTTCTTTTTTATCAATTTCACAATTTCATCTACAATATCATTAGTAGCATGAATTTTCGCTAGTTTTTTTATGTTTGCAGAAAGTTGCAATTGCAAGTATTCATTAACTCCTAAATCGTTAAAAACAGTTTCGAATTTTTCATTCAATTCACTTTCTTTAAGCATCAATGCTCCATTTTTATCCACAATGGCTTTAGCATTTTTTGTTTGATGGTCTTCTGCAACATTCGGCGATGGAATGAAAATTACAGGTTTCCCCACAATACTCAACTCCGAAACCGATGAAGCGCCTGCTCGAGAAATCACGAAATCAGCGGCAGCATACACCAAATCCATACGGTCAATAAAAGCTAAGACTTGCACGTTTTTGGAATCATATTTTTTATATTCCTCCAAATAAAACTTTCCACATTGCCAGATTATCTGTACGTTTTGTGAGACAAAAAAATCGAGTTCTTTTTCTATTAATTGGTTGATTCTTCTTGCTCCAAGGCTTCCGCCAAGTACCAAAAGTGTTTTTTTGGAAGCATCCAAATTAAAGTATTTTATGGCCTCTTCTCGTTTACTTTCAATATCAATTAAATCTTGACGAACAGGATTTCCAGTAAGAATCATTTTTTCTTTTGGAAAAAAACGTTCTAAATTTTCATAAGCCACACAAATTTTATTGGCCTTTTTACTCAATAATTTATTCGTAATGCCAGGAAATGAATTTTGCTCTTGAATAACCGTTGGAATAGTTAAGGAATTCGCTACTTGCAATAACGGTCCTGAAGCAAAACCTCCCGTTCCAATAACCACATCAGGTTTGAATTCGTTAATTATAGTTCTTGATTTCCACAAACTACTGATTAATTTGATTGGGAAAAGAAGATTTTGTAAAGTCAATTTTCGTTGCAAACCGGCAATCCAAAGTCCTTTTATTGGATATCCAGATTGAGGAACTTTTTGCATTTCCATTTTGTCTTGGGCACCAACAAATAAAAATTCAGCCTCTGGAAAACGAGATTTTAATTCATTAGCAATTGCAATTGCAGGATAAATATGTCCTCCCGTTCCGCCTCCGCTTAATATGAATTTATACTTTCCCATTTATTTATTGGTTACAACATCCATTGGATTATTATTAGTTTTATCAATGATTGAAAATTCTTCCGATTCCATGGCTTCTTCCTTTGCAATTTGTTCATCAATCAAAAATTGTAATGCTTGTTCCCTTTTTATCGATTCTTTAGCTTCTTCAGCAATTTCTTCTTCTTTTTTGGTGACCCCAATAATTATTCCTAGGGAAATACATGTCATCCAAATAGAGCTTCCTCCACTACTTATTAACGGCAATGTTTGTCCAGTAACGGGCAATAATTCTACGGCGACCGACATGTTTATTAGTGCTTGAAATATCATTGGAAAACCCAATCCGACAACCACTAATTTTCCGAATAATGTGTTGGCTTTATAGGCCGCAACGACAAAACGGAAAAACAACAGTAAATACATTACTAGCACGCCTAATCCTCCAATTAATCCATATTCTTCAACAATTATGGCATATATAAAATCAGAAGATGATTGCGGTAAAAAATTTTTCTGTATACTTTTTCCTGGTCCTAGACCATAAATTCCACCAGAGGCTATTGCGATTTTAGCTTTCTCTATTTGATAATCATCTTCATCGGGTTTATCGGTGGTATAGTTCTCTATTCTATTCGTCCAAGTACCAACTCGGCTAAAAAAATGGGAATCAGGAAAAGCTTTTGATAGAACAATAAAAAATAATAAAAACGCAACTGCAGACCCGATAATAACGCCGCTATATTTGATTGGATATTTACCAACAAAAGCGAGCATTAATACCATAGAAAAAAGCAATGCAGTGGTTGAAAAATTGGCGGGAAGAATCAGAATTAGGGTTATAAATACTGGAATCCAAAGTTCTAAGAATGATGATTTGAAGGTTAACGGTGTCTCCGATTTTTTTGATAAATACCGCGCCACAAAAATCATTAGAATTACCCCTGCCAATGCTGAAGTTTGAAAGGAAATTCCAATAAAAGGGACTTTCATCCATCTGCTTGCATTTGCCCCAGCAATTACCGTTCCTTTAACCAAAGTGTAGGCTAATAGAGCCCAAACAATGGGTAAGGCAATTAATGAAATACCCCTAAAATAATGAAAAGGAATTTTATGTACCGCAAAAATAATAATGAAACCCATAAAAATATGAGCCGAATGAGTTAGTAAATAACTTATTGTATTTCCAGTCCCTTTCCCCATATAAGCCAAATTACTACTTGCACTAAAGACAGGCATGAATGAAAACAAAGCCAATAACGCCACGAATGACCATATCACTTTATCTCCTTTTAAACTGTTTATTAGCTGTTTCATAATTTTTAACTACCTTAATGAATCCTATTCTTTATGCTTTTTATAAATTTTGTACTGCGTTCTTGAACTGCTTTCCACGGTCTTCGTAGTTTTGGAACAAATCAAAACTAGCGCAGGCTGGAGATAATAAAACAACATCCCCTTTTTCAGCCATTCGTTGTGCCATTTTTACTGCATCATTCATCGATGTTACTTCCACCATTACATCAACTACATTTCCAAAAGCGTCGATTATTTTTTTATTATCAACTCCAAGACAAATGATAGCTTTAACTTTTTCATGAACCAAAGCCATTAACTCGCTATAATCATTTCCTTTATCTACCCCCCCAACAATCCAAACAGTTGGTGAATTCATGCTGTCTAAAGCAAAAAAAGCAGCATTCACGTTCGTTGCTTTCGAGTCGTTTATGTATTGTACATTTTGTATTTTCAACACTTTTTCTAACCGATGTTCCACCCCTTGAAAATTAGATAAACTTTCTCGAATAGTAGTTTTACGGATTTGCATTAATTTGGCAACAGACGCAGCTGCCATAGCATTTTTCATGTTGTGTTTCCCTTCGAGAGCAATGTACTCTGTTTCCATTACAAACTCTTCTTCGTTGATGTTGATATTCATAGTATTCTCTTTTATAAAAGCTCCCTTACTAACAAATTTTGTTATTGAAAAAGGAATTAATTGTGCGTTAGTTGTATTGTTTTGTAACCAATTTTCTATGGCTTGATCATCGGCGTCATAAATTAAAAAATCAGATTCCGTTTGATTTTTTGTAATTCTAAATTTTGCTGCGATGTACTTTTCATAGTTATATTCATACCGATCCAAATGATCTGGACTTATGTTTGTAATTATTGCAATGTCTGGTTTGTAATCAATTATTCCGTCCAGTTGAAAACTACTTAATTCCAAAACGTAATAATCAAATTCATGCTCAGCGACTTGCCAGGCAAAACTCTTTCCAATATTTCCTCCCAACCCAACATTAAGCCCTGCTGATTTTAACAAATGGTAGGTCAGCATTGTGGTAGTAGTTTTTCCATTACTACCAGTAATCCCAATTGTTTTAGCCTTTGTGAAGGGCGCAGCAAATTCAATTTCAGAAATTACAGGAATAGTATTTTGGACTAATTTCATAACAATTGGAGAAGTATCTGGAATTCCAGGACTTTTCATTACCACATCTGCATTCAAAATTTTTTCTTCAGAATGCTGTTCCTCCTCCCATTCAATTTCATAATTTGTAAGAACTTCTTTATAATTATTTTTTATTTTTCCATAATCCGAAACAAAAACATCATATCCCTTTTTCTTTCCCAAAATTGCGGTCCCAACACCACTTTCACCACCGCCTAGCACGACCAATCTCATACTACCTTAGTTTTAAGGTTACAATTGAAAGAATCGCTAAAAATATTCCCACAATCCAAAACCGAGTTACTATCTTACTTTCATGATATCCTTTTTTTTGATAATGATGGTGTAAAGGCGACATCAGGAAAATTCTTCGGCCTTCGCCAAAACGTTTCTTGGTGTATTTAAAATAACTCACTTGTAAAACGACAGAAAAATTTTCAACTAAAAAGATTCCACATAATAGTGGGATTAGCAACTCTTTTCTAACGGAAATGGCTAACACCGCAATTATTCCGCCAATCGTCAAACTTCCTGTATCTCCCATAAAAACTGATGCTGGATAAGAATTATACCATAGAAATCCAACTAGCGCTCCCACAAATGCAGCGATAAAAACAGTCATTTCTCCAGAATTAGGGATGTACATAATGTTCAAATAATTTGAGAAAATGATATTTCCCGACACGAACGTAAAAATACCTAATGCCAATACTGAAATTGCTGATGTTCCAGCTGCCAACCCATCAATGCCATCGGTTAAATTAGCTCCGTTAGACACTGCAGTAATAATAAAGATGACTACTGGTATAAAAATTAACCAAGCCCAATTTTGATATCCCTCTCCAGTCCAGGCAAGTAACTCTGAATAGTCAAACTCATTGTTCTTGAAAAACGGGATGGTCGTTGTAGTTGATTTAACTTCAATAGGCGATTGCTTGATCGAATTTTCGGTTTGAAAGTAGGTTTCTTTACTTACTGAACTATTATTTCTCACTGTTACCCCAGGATGCAGGTATAAAACCGTTCCTACGATAATTCCTAAACCAACTTGACCTACTACTTTAAAAATTCCTTTTAATCCTTCTTTGTCTTTTTTGAATATTTTGATATAATCATCAATGAATCCAATTGAACCCATCCAGAGCGTGGTTACAATCAATAAAATAATGTAAATATTATCTATTTTTGTTAATAATAACACTGGAATAAGTGTGGCTATAATTATAATTAATCCTCCCATTGTTGGAGTTCCAGCTTTTTGAGTTTGTCCTTCAAGTCCTAATTCTCTCACCGTTTCTCCAACTTGCTGTCTTCTTAAAAAATTAATAATTCTTTTTCCGAAAATGGTAGAAATAAGCAACGAAAGAATCAATGCTAAAGCGGATCTAAAAGTGATGTATTGAAATACCCCCGCTCCCGAAACATTTAATGTTTTATCTAAATATTCAAAAAAATAATACAACATAATTTTAAGTTGGTTAGGTTTATATATTTATTTATTTAACTGATTTAGTAATTCTTTAACGACATTCATGTCATCAAAATCATATCTAACTCCCTGAATTTCCTGATAATTTTCATGTCCTTTTCCTGCAATTAAAATAATATCTTTAGGCTGTGCTAATTGACAAGCCGTTTTAATTGCTTGTTTCCTATCTGTTATTGCCATTGTTTTTTTGTAATGCTGTGCAGGTACACCTTGCTCCATTTCTGAAATTATCAATTCTGGATTTTCAGTCCTTGGATTATCCGAAGTAAAAATTACTTTGTCACTCAAGGTAGCTGCTATGTTTGCCATAATTGGCCGTTTGGCTCTATCTCTATCACCTCCACAACCTACAACTGTGATTAATTGTTCGTTTTTTGTGCGTATATCATTAATTGTTTTAATAACATTTTCTAAAGCATCTGGTGTATGAGCATAATCAACTATTGCCGTAATATTGGTATCGGAAACAATAAACTGAAAACGACCAGATACACTTTCTAACTCAGACAATAACCGAAGTACTTCTAACGATTCTAATCCTAATTCAATGGCAGTTCCATAGATTGCAACCAAATTATACGCATTAAAAGTCCCAATCAATCGAACCCAAACTTCATTTTCATTGATTTTCAATAAGAGTCCCGATAATTGATTTTCTAATATTTGTGCTTTATAATCAGCATAAGCCCTGAGCGAATAGGTACGTTTACGAGCTTCGGTGTTTTGAAGCATTATTAGCCCATTTTTATCATCAACGTTAGTCAATGCAAAGGCTTCTTTTGGTAGAAAATCGAAGAATGATTTTTTTACATCTCTGTATTCTGCAAATGTGGAATGATAATCAAGATGATCGTGGGACAAATTGGTAAAAATTCCACCCGCAAATCGTAAAGCTTCTGTTCTTTTTTGATGAATTCCGTGAGAGCTTACTTCCATAAAACAAAATTCTACCCCCGAATCAACCATTTCTTTCAAATAATGATTGATTGTAAGCGAATCAGGTGTTGTGTGAGTTGCTTTATATTCTTGATCATCTACTAGTATTTTTACAGTAGAAAGTAGTCCAACTTGATGTCCTGCTTTCTTAAATAATTGATAAAGTAATGATGCTATTGTTGTTTTTCCGTTCGTACCGGTAACTCCAACTAATTTTAAATTCCGAGACGGATTACCGAAAAAATTAGCTGCCATAAATGCTAATGCAGTAGTACAATCATTCACTAGAATATAGGTAATTCCGTTTTTACATTCTTCTGGAAATGCTTCACAAACAATTGCAACAGCCCCTTTTTCGATAGCTGTTTCTATAAAATGGTGACCGTCGGATTGTGTGCCGCGAATGGCAATAAAAAGATTATTAGACGCTATTTTTCTGGAATCAAATTCGATTTTTTCCACTGCAATATCGGTTGATCCTTTTACGGCTTCAATCGCAACTTTATATAGTATGTCTTTTAAAATCATCATGCCAATTCTAATATTATAGTTAGCTCAGAATTCAAAGGAGTTCCTGGTTGAATCGATTGTTTTTTAACCTTACCCATTCCAATTACTTTTACTTTTACTTTTAAATTTTCTAGTAAAGCTACCGCATCCATCCCTGCCATTCCTTTTACATTTGGAATGCTTTTTTTTGTGTCTTGTGAGAGAACTGAATAGCTAGCATATTTTTTATCTTGCTTGAAGTTCTTTTTATTCAAATTTTTTATCTCATTCATTGAAGGAGCATCGGTAAATATTTTTTGTGCAATTCTTTTAAACACAGGCCCTGCAACATCCGCTCCGTAATAATTATTATTGGAAGAATTCGGTTTATGTACCACAACAATGCAAGAATATTTTGGATTGTTTGCTGGAAAATAACCTACAAAAGAAGAAATATAATGCTTGTCGGCACCCCCGTTTTTTCCATAGTTTGCTTGTGCAGTTCCTGTTTTTCCTGCCATTGAAAAATCTTTTGAAAACAATTTGCTACCCGTTCCTCTTTTGACAACATTTTCTAATACTGCATGCAACTTAAGAATCGTTTCTTTAGAACATACTTTTGGATTCATTACAATCCTATCAAACTTTTTTATGGTTTTGTTCCATTCTTTTATTTCAGAAATAAATTGTGGCTTTACCATTACTCCATTATTGGCAACCGAATTATAAAAAGTTAATGTTTGCAATGGCGTAACCGAAACCCCATAACCAAAAGCCATCCATGGCAATGAAATGGAAGACCAGTTTTTATCAGACGGCTTGGGCAAAATCGGGCTTCCTTCTCCTTGAAATGGCAACCCTATTTTTTTTCCTAATCCATATGATTTTAAGTGGTTCACAAATTTTAAAGGTTCGTTTTTGTAATTTTTATAAACTGCTTGAACTAAAACGGTATTAGAAGAAACTTCAAACCCTTTAGCTAATGAAATAATTCCATAACCTCCTTCATGAGAATCGCGAACTTTCTTGCCTGAATAAGTAATTATCCCTCCGTTAGTATTAAACACCGCACTTGTATCTACTTTTTTATCATCGAGAAGCGCCATTAAATCAGCTAATTTATAAGTTGACCCAGGTTCATGTGACTCTGCAATAGCATAATTTGTAGTTTCATAATATGATCCATCAGTATCTATTCCTAGATTAGCGATGGCTTTAATGTATCCAGTTTTTGTTTCCATAACTACCACACAACCATGTTCTGCAGAGTATTTTTCTAACTGCTCTAACAATGCATGATGAGCTATATCTTGAATATAAACATCGATTGTTGAAATAACGTCATACCCATCTTGAGGTTCCACCTCATTACTATCTCTTAATGGCTTCCATTGTCCTTGTGCAATTTTTTGTTTTAGAATTTTTCCGTCTTTACCATTTAAATAGTTTCTGTAGGCCCATTCTATTCCTTTACCATCTAAAGTTCCATTAGGCAAAACTCTTTCGTAGCCTATGGTTCGTTCAGCAATTTTTCCAATGGGATGTTTGCGAACTGTTCGTTGATCGGTAATGAGTCCGCCTTTATAAGTGCCTAGATTAAAAAGCGGAAAGCTCTTTAAACGCATATAATCGGTATAACTTAAATCTCTTGCAACTAAATAATATCTGTTTTTTGTAGCCCTTGCACTTCGCAATTCAGATTGATAGTAAGTCGTTGGTTTATTAAACAACACTGAAAGCGAGTCGGCCAATGCATTAACATTTTTCTGAAAATCTTCTGATTTTGGTGCGAGCGCATCAAATCGGACGGTATAATTAGGTATTGATGTAGCTAATAAACTCCCATCGGAAGAATAAATATTTCCTTTATTAGCAGGGATTACAAAGTTTTTTACCGTTCTTTCTTTAGCTAGTTTTCTATAATGGTCGCCGTCAACCCATTGGATGTTAGTTAGTTTAATAGTAATTGCTATTGCCATAATAAATACAGCAACCGCTACAATATAAATACGATACAATATTTGTTTATCGTTTGTTACCATAATTTATCTAAAAAACTTTTTTCTTTTACTTCCTTAACTTTTATTTTTATTGGAGGAACTTGGGATGAAAATATCTGTTTATCAACCATTTTTGCTGCAACGGTAGACTCCATTTTTAACTTCATCAATTCAGACCTGCGATCTACAAACTCGGAACGTAATTCTTTAACTTCTGCTGAAAGGGCAATGATTTTAAATACTTTCTGATCGAAACTATTGTTATTTGCAATCATTACTATGGCTAGGACTATCAAAAAAAGGATAAAACGCCAATTCTTTGCCGCATTCGCCTCTTCATTGATTAAAAATCTTGCTTTTAATATGCTATATACTCCGTTTTTCATGCTATTTCTTCTCAGCTATTCTCAACTTTGCACTGCGAGCTCTATTGTTCTGTTTTATCTCTGCATAATCTGGCACAATAAGTTTTCCAATCGTTTTAAAAGGAACAGAGAAATTTCCAAAGAAATCACGTTCTGGCTCTCCTTCAAATTGTCCGTTTTTCATAAACCTTTTGACTAATCTATCCTCCAAAGAATGATACGAAATCACCGATAACCTTCCTCCTGGATTTAATATTTCTAAAGCCTGTTCAAGAAATTCTTTCAAAACATCCATCTCTTGGTTGACCTCAATTCTAATGGCCTGATACATTTGTGCCAATATTTTATGGCTTTTATGCGTTGGTAAAAAGCGACTCAACACTACTTTTAATTGTTCGGTATTTTTTATGGGTTCTTTATCCCTTGCTTCAATAATTACTCTTGCAATTGCAGGAGCATTTTTCAATTCTCCATAGTCAAGAAATACTCTTCTTAAATTAGTTTCATCGTATTCATTTACAACACGGTAAGCATTTAAATCATTTTTTTTACTCATCCGCATGTCTAATTCTGCATCAAAACGGGTAGAAAATCCACGCGCTGCAACATCAAATTGATGAGAGGAAACCCCTAAATCTGCTAAAATTCCATCAACACTTTTTATATTATAAAAACGTAAAAAACGTTTAATAAATCGGAAATTCTCATTGATTAAAACGAAACGTTCGTCATCAATTTTATTCTCAAGAGCATCTTCATCTTGATCAAATGCAAATAACTTTCCATTCGGCCCCAATTGATTAAGAATCTCCCTGGAATGTCCTCCACCACCAAAAGTCACATCGACATAAATCCCATCTGGCTTGATGTTTAAGCCCGCAATCGACTCGTTTAGCAATACTGGATTATGATACTCCATCTATCTCATTTTGATTTCCCATTACTTCTTCGGCGAGTACTGCAAAATCAATTTCTGCTTCAGAAACAGATTTTTCATACAACTCTTTATCCCAAATCTCTACAATGTTTACGGCAGATGACAATACCAAGTCTTTCGAAATTGCGCTAAAAACTATTAAATCCTTTGGAATCAAAAGCCTCCCTAAATTATCAATCTCAACCACTTTTACACCCGCTGTAAACCGACGGATAAAATCGTTGTTTTTCTTAACAAATCGGTTCAACTTATTGATTTTTTCCATCATGATATTCCACTCACTCATTGGATATAGCTCCAGACAAGGCTGAAAAACAGAACGCTTCAATACAAACCCACTCAGTAGTCCTTCTGCTAGTTGTTTCTTCATCGGGGCAGGCAACAACAGCCTCCCTTTTGCGTCCACTTTACATTCGTATGTTCCAATTATTGTGTTCAAAAAAAATTATTTTAATATGATACTGACAAAAATATAAAAAAAATTACCACATTTTACCACAAACTACCACTTTGTTAATAAGTTTTCCCACTTTGCCATAAAACCCTACTATTAATGAAAATTATAACTCTAAATACTTATTTGACAAATTGTTAAGTTTCTTTGCATATTGCCATTTTATATTGAGTAATTGCTATTAAAAGTCTGGATTTATTAAAAAAAACAAATCAAAACGTATTCATTCAAAACATGATTTTATTAAATACAACAAGTTTCAGTTATAAATAACTTTCAAAAAAAAAATTTAGTTAAAAAATCATATATTTGTCAGAATTAGAAATGCTATACAGCAATTATGAACGAAAATATTATTAGGGAAAAGAAATACACCTATTTTGAATCTGGCGAAGGAACACCAATTATTGTGTTGCATGGATTAATGGGTGGGTTGAGTAATTTTGATAGTGTAGCGAGCTACTTTCCTACAAAAGGATATAAAGTTGTTATTCCTGAATTGCCTATTTATTCTCAAAATATTTTGAAAACTAATGTAAAAGCTTTTGCAAAATATGTCAAAGATTTTATCACTCACAAGGGGTTTGATCGGGTTATTTTGGTAGGCAACTCATTAGGAGGTCACATCGCATTGTACCATACAAAAATGTATCCTGAAAAAATGCTAGGCCTAATAATTACTGGTAGTTCAGGTCTTTATGAAAATGCAATGGGCGACAGTTATCCAAGGCGCGGTGATTATGATTATATCAAACAAAAAGCGGAAGCTGTTTTTTATGACCCAAAAATCGCAACTAAAGAAATGGTTGATGAGGTTTTTAGTATGGCAAATGATCGAATAAAACTAGTTAAAACATTGACCATTGCTAAAAGTGCAATTCGTCATAATATGGCAAAAGATTTAGCCAAAATGCATGTGCCAACTTGTATAATCTGGGGCCGAAATGACAATGTAACGCCTCCTGAAGTTGCAGAAGAATTCAAACGATTATTGCCAAATTCTACCTTGTATTGGATTGATAAATGTGGTCATGCCGCAATGATGGAACGCCCTGAAGAGTTTAATCATCATATGGAAACTTGGCTTCAAAAGCACAATTTGTAATAAAAAAACAAGAGGACTTCTACTCGTTTTGAACTGATACTTCATTGTTAAAACTGTTATCTGTATGAAAATCAATACCGCCGAATTTATTATTAGCAACTCTGAAGTCGATAAATGTCCGAAGGATTATCTTCCTGAATATGCTTTTATTGGGCGTTCGAATGTGGGAAAATCTTCCTTAATCAACATGCTAACCAATCATAAGAATTTAGCAAAAACTTCTGGAAGACCAGGAAAAACTCAATTGATTAATCACTTTAAAATTAATAATAATTGGTTTTTAGTTGATTTGCCTGGGTATGGTTATGCCAAAGTTTCTAAGAAAACAAAATCTGTTTTTCAGCAATTTATCACTGATTATTTTGAAAAAAGGGAACAATTGGTTTGCGCTTTTGTATTGATTGACATTCGTCATGAAGCGCAAAAAATTGACATTGAATTTATGTCCTACATGGGCGAAAGTGAAATTCCGTTTTGTATTATTTTCACAAAAGCAGACAAGATTAGCAAAGTGAAAATCGATTCACACATTGCGGCTTATAAAAAACAAATGTTTGCAAACAATTGGGCAGAGATGCCTACTTATTTTGTAACCTCCTCTACAGAAGGAACTGGCAAACAAGAATTACTTTTGTATATTGACGAAGTTAACCAAGAGGTTTTTAAAAACAATAATGAGTTTTAATTATTTTTTCAACTCTAGTTTTTCGGCAAAATAATCACAGAAATCTTTCATCGTATCGGCCATTTTTTCATCTCCAGTTGCTCTTTGATAGGTGTCAGCCATCGCTACTAGTGTTTGATGAAAAAATAATTTCATTTCGTCCACAGGCATTTCTTTTGTCCACAAATCTATTCGTAGGGTTTCTTGTTCTTTACTGTCCCAAATAGAAAGTAAAATTGCTTTGGTTTCTTTTTCTGTAATTCCGCCATCTTGTGCCGACCAAAATAATTTTTCTGGCACTTTATTTTCGTCTAATTCAATTTGGAATTTAATTTCAGAGGTCGTTTTTTCAGACATTATTTTTTGGGTTTATATTTTGATTTATTAAATATTTCTTTTGCATCGATTTGCATTAAATCGGATAAATTCACTTCATTATTCTCCATAAAAGAGCGAACAATTTGCCAACCAATCCATGTGCCAACCCGGCCTGGAGATTCATTATCAATTTCTAAGTAAAATTTTGAAAATGGTGCCAAATTAATAAATCGATTCGCTAATTTAGAATCCGTACTGTAAATTAATTTTTCCTCCATAAAATACCGCCAAATATAGCCTTCATTCTCGGTACACCAAGTGATTTGGGCTGGAGTGTATCCGATTTTTTCCGCATCTGATGTGGTTGGCAATAGTAAGTCTTTTAAATAAAGTTCCTTCCCAAAATAAATCATTTGAGAAAGCAAGTCGTTTTGAATAGGAGGAACTATTTTCTTTGATGCGAAACTTGAAACTAGATCTGGCATAATTTGATTTGGCTCAAAATTTTGTCTTAGATAATCTGGAAAATCATAAAATTTATGGTCTTTTCCTAAATACAAATCTAAAGAAATAAGCACCAAACTATCGGTATAAATTACTTTGTTTAAATAATCCATTTCGGAAATTAAGGTAATTATTTTAGGCGTTTTCGTTTTAGGATAGTAAAATTTCACGTGTTTAAAAAGCATTTCTAAATCGGAATTTAACAATTCTAACGTGGGAAATTTTTCTTGAACTTCAGTGTATAATTCTCTATAGAGTGGATTATTCATTTTGTTTGTCCAAACGGAATCGGGAGTTCCTGTTGGAAAAAAATAAGGGTAGTTGCTTTTGAGCCGTGCGATGTCTTTTGGAGGAGTTTCATAAAAAGCTTTATCGAAGCGCTCAATTTTTAGTTCTACTGGGATAGAAGCTACTTCATTTTCAATTTTCGATTTTTTATCACACGAAATAATAATGAAAATTGAACAAAGCAGGATTAGGTATTTTATCATAAGTTTCATTGTTAATTAGCCCTGATGGAAGCGGCATCCTTTTTATTTTTGCTTGCTGAGGTACGAAGCATTGGTAAAAAATAAAAAGATATAGCGAACAGCAGGAAATAGCTCCAAATTATTATTATTTTTGCAAAGATACATTGCGTTTTTCTAAACTTTATATAATTATGGCTAAAAAAAGCACCATTCAAGTCGAAAAAGTTAATTCATTTATTGTTAGTTGGTTACAAGATTACGCAAAAAAAGCAAGGACTAATGGTTTTGTAATTGGTATTTCGGGAGGAGTAGATTCTGCCGTAACCTCCAGTTTATGTGCGCAAACTGGATTGCCTACTTTGTGTATAGAAATGCCAATACATCAGTCTGAAATTCAGATAAATAGAGGTAGAGAACATATTGAACAACTGAAAAAAAAGTATTCCAATGTTGCTTCGATTGAAGCAAATTTGACCACCGTATTTGATACTTTCAAACAAATAGTTCCTGAATGTGAGAGTGCAACCCAATTACAACTTTCATTAGCGAATACTCGAGCGCGACTTCGCATGACTACATTGTATTATTTTGCGGGTATTAATGGTTATTTAGTAGCTGGAACTGGTAACAAGGTAGAAGATTTTGGGGTTGGTTTTTATACTAAATATGGGGACGGAGGGGTAGATTTGAGTCCAATTGCGGATTTGATGAAATCGGATGTTTTTGCGTTAGGAGCTTATTTAGAACTACCAAATTCGATATTAGTTGCCTCTCCTACTGACGGGTTATTTGGAGATTCTAGAACAGACGAAGAGCAACTTGGAGCGACTTATGATGAACTAGAATGGGCCATGATTGAATCTGAAAAAGGGAGGACTGTTACGGACTTAAACGGGAGAGAAAAAGAAGTATTTGAAATTTATAAACGACTGAATACCAATAATCAACATAAAATGCAACCCATTCCGATTTGTTTTATTCCCAATGAAATAAAATAGAAATTTTATTAATTACTTGATATTTTTTGATTAACTTTACTAACCTCTTATCTTAAATTTATATACTCTTAAAAAATATAAAGTTATGATCAATGTATGTCTTGCAGATAATTACCCCGTTGTCCATTT
Source organism: Flavobacterium sp. (assembly GCA_044231345.1). Taxonomy (GTDB): domain Bacteria; phylum Bacteroidota; class Bacteroidia; order Flavobacteriales; family Flavobacteriaceae; genus Flavobacterium. The sequence goes on along the minus strand of JBIHZQ010000026.1, from coordinate 5,697 downwards.
TGGGGTTAAAGCGTATTTTAGGGAACATGCTGACATTAGCATTGTGTCCAATGTAGGTAATTTTTCAATGATTGAGGATGTCCTAAAAACAAAAAAAATTGACATTTTACTGCTCGATTTAGAATTAGACGGGCTTTCTAGTATTTTTGATGTCAAAGCACTCATGAAAAATTATCCCTCAACACAAGTAATTATTTTTACAGGTCTTTCGGAACAAATTTACGCGCCTAACGCCATAAAATCTGGCGTTTCTGGATTTGTACACAAAACCGAAAAATTGGAAACCTTAGGCAAAACCATCATCGATGTTTCCAAAGGCATCATTGTAATTAGTGAAAACGTGAAACGAAATTTGGCTTTACTTTCGAAACAAAATAAGAGTGATCGGCCGTACAGAAAATTGTCTAATCGTGAAATTGAGGTGCTTCGTTATTTAAGTGACGGAAAGAAAAACAATGAAATTTCTAAGATACTTAATTTGAATGAAAAAACAATTAGCACCTATAAACTAAGGTTGTTAACCAAGTTAAATGTTACCAATTTAGTTGATTTGGTAAACAAAGCCAAGAAGTTACAAATTGTTTAATAACGAGACATTACTCGGCCTAATTTAGTAGAAAAGGAATTAATTAATTTATAATAATCCATGGCTAAAGAAAGTGGTTCTGTGTTGTCTGAATTTGGCTCAGACGATATAGAGCCTTTTAATTCTTCGATAATTTTGTCGACTAAATACCACCGAAGGGTTAATATAGTTTCAGAAACATATTGGCTTATTGTCTGATTTTTTTGCTTTACAATGATGTTTTTTGCTTCCCAATCGTGAAGAGTTAGTTTTTCATCGTCCATTAAAATATCCGTAACCTCTGGTATTAATTCAGGGGGCAATTGAGCTAAATACTGCTCCATTTGGAAGTGTTCATTTTGATGAAAATAAGTAATCGCATTAGAATAAATCATTTTAAAAAGCGGATTTGTCAATTCGACTTCGTCTTCTTGTAAACTCAAATACAGTCTTTGATAAACTGGATATTCTTTTTTCTCTAGGTAATTTTCAATTTCTCCATCGGAATTGGTTTTCATCAAAACATCTTCAAACTCTTCAACCGTAGCACCATATAACAACAAAATTTCAATGATTTTTCTTTCTAATTGAAATTGAATGTCAATTTTTTGAACTGCTAATGGCTCTTGACTTTTGATTACTTCAAAAGCTTTTCGTTCTTGAAGGAGTTTCTTTCCTGTTTCGGTAGTTTCTTTTTGAACTAACTGCGCTAATGTGCTTACCAAAACTTGTTCTGAAATATCCATAATTCGAGAACACTCCTTAATGTATATTTCTCGCTGAATTCGATCAGGAATTTTTGAAATACTGGTCACCATATCGCGAATCAAACCTGCTTTTTTAACTGGATCGTTTTTTGCTTCATCCATTAATAACGAAGCTTTAAACTGAATAAAATCTTTTGAATTATTTTCTAAAAATAAAACCAATTCGTCATATGGTGTTTTTCTAGCAAAACTATCCGGATCTTCACCGTCTGGGAATGCACATACTTTTACGTTCATGCCTTCTTCAAGAATTAAATCGATTCCTCGAACAGAAGCACGAAGCCCAGCGGCATCTCCATCAAAAAGTACCGTAATGTTTTTTGTCAATCGATTAATTAATCGGATTTGATCCGGCGTTAAAGCAGTTCCAGAAGACGCAACTACATTTTCAATTCCAGCTTGGTTGAACTGGATTACATCAGTATATCCTTCGACTAAAAAACAATTGTTTTGTTTGGCAATAGCTTGTTTGGCCTGAAAAATACCATACAAGACTTTACTTTTATGATAGATGTCACTTTCAGGCGAATTTAGGTATTTGGCAGCTTTTTTATCATTGGTTAGAATTCGTCCACCGAACCCTAAAATCCTTCCCGACATGCTTTGTATTGGGAACATAACACGTCCTTTAAAACGGTCAAATGGTCGGTCTTCTCTTGGAATTGTTAATCCCGTACTTTCTAAAAATTCTAATTTATATCCTTTTCCTAGTGCTTCTTTAGTGAAAGCATCCCATGCTTCGGGAGAGTAACCCAACGCAAACTTTTTAATAGTTTCAATAGTAAACCCTCTTTCTTTGAAGTAAGTATAACCAATGGCCTTGCCTTCTTCGGAGTTCAAAAGAACATCATGGAAATATTTTTGAGCAAATTCAGAGACCAAATACATGCTTTCGCGAACATCTGTATTGGCTTTTTCTTCGTCAGTTTGGATGGTTTCTTCTATTTCGATATTGTATTTTTTGGCCAAATATCGAATGGCCTCTGGATAAGTAAAATGTTCGTGTTCCATCAAAAAAGCGATAGAATTTCCTCCTTTTCCAGAGCTAAAGTCTTTCCAAATTTGCTTCACTGGAGAAACCATAAACGATGGCGAACGCTCATCAGAAAACGGACTCAATCCTTTGAAATTGCTACCCGCACGTTTCAATTGTACAAAATCGCCAATTACCTCCTCAACGCGAGCAGTTTCGAAAACGGTATCAATGGTTGCTTTTGAAATCAATTAATTGTATTTTGGGAAAGTTTCAAAGTTACAAAGTTTTTAGCTAATCGAAAAATTACTTTTTCCGATGAATTACGTAGTTTACCATCATGATCAATGAATCTTTATACTCTGAAGTTGGATAATTTTCTATGAGTTGCAGTGCCTCCTGTTGGAATTGAATCATTTTTTGTTCGGCATACGAAAGTCCATTTTTGTTTTTCACAAAGGCAATTACTTCTTTTACGCGCTTTTTATCTTTATTGTGGTTTTTTATCGAATGGATTAACCATGATTTTTCTTTTGCACTACAATTATTCAAAACATGAATTAAAGGCAATGTCATCTTTTGTTCCTTAATATCAATGCCGGTAGGTTTACCAATAGCTTCTTCAGAATAGTCAAACAAATCGTCTTTTATTTGAAATGCCATGCCGATGAGTTCGCCAAATTTTCTCATTTTTTCTACTTGAGCTTCGTCATCAATTACTGATTTTGCGCCTAATGCGCAACATGCCGCTATCAAGGTAGCCGTTTTTTTTCGAATAATTTCGTAGTAAATATCCTCTGTTATGTCTAATCTTCTTGCTTTTTCTATTTGAAGTAATTCACCTTCGCTCATTTCACGAACGGCAATTGAAATTATTTTCAATAAATCAAAATCTTCATTGTCAATGGACAACAACAAACCTTTTGAAAGCAGATAATCTCCAACCAGCACTGCGATTTTATTTTTCCAAAGTGCATTAATTGAAAAAAAACCTCTCCTCCGATTGCTATCGTCCACCACATCATCATGAACTAAAGTCGCCGTATGTATCAACTCAATCACCGAGGCACCCCGATAAGTTCTCTCATTTACTTGTCCGTCAGCGAGCATTTTTGCAGTCAAAAAAACAAACATTGGTCGCATTTGTTTTCCCTTGCTGTTTACAATATAATAAGTAATCCGATTGAGAAGTGCCACTTTTGAAGTCATGGATTCGAAGAACTTTTTTTCAAAAAGCTCCATCTCATTATTGATTGGATTTTTTATTTGTGCGATTGTATTCATAATAACTTCAAAGGTACGTCTTTGCATTAAATTCTTAATAAATTTTTTTTTCTGATTAAACCATTTATATTTGTAACAATCTTAAAATTAAACAAATAAAACCAAATCCATATGAAAACAAATTTTTTATTAAAAATTAGCGCTCTTTTCATGGTGTTTTTAGCCGTAAGTTGTTCAAAAGACAGTGCTGTATCGGATGAAAATACCGCATTAACTTCAAACGATGTTGCTGTAAATGCTAAAATTGACGCTACTATCAATGACATTGCAGATGTTGTAGAAGATCAATTTTCGATGCAAAATCTAGGCGGAAAAACTACTGCTACCCCACCTGCTTCTATTTTACCCGCTTGTGCGGTAGTGACTGTTTCCATGACCGCAACTTCATGGACAAGAACAATTGATTTTGGCACAGTAGGTTGTGCCATGCCAAATGGTTCTATACTAAAAGGAAAAATAATTGTTAGTGGGAGTTTAGTAATGACCTCGCCACAAATTGTACTTTCGTATACCTTTGAAAATTTTTATCACAACAATGTCTTAGTACAAGGAAGCAAAACCGTAACGAGAACTTTCCAAAGTACAGTTTACCATACTCCCTTCCACCCGGTTAATGCAATGGCAATAAATATGACCATAACTTTCCCTGACGGAGCGGTTTACACTCGTGTTGGAAATAGAACTAGAGAATGCATTGAAGGATATGATACCCCACAGGCTTGGAATGATAATATTTATGTGGTAACTGGAAACTGGACTACCACGTTCCCAAATGCTTCAGTACATAGTAATGTTATTTCTGCAACTAATCCGATTAGAATCAGAATGAATTGCATGTATGGTATTGTGAGAGGGACTGTTACGATAACAAAACCAAATCATACTGCGGTATTAGATTATGGCGAAGGAACTTGTGACAATATTGCAACCTTATCAATTGATGGCGGAGCTGCAACTCCTTTTACTTTCGGAAACTAAGTTCTCTACCCCCTATAAAAAAAACGCTCGAAATAATTCGAGCGTTTTTTTATGTTTCTTTATTTGCTAATTGTCCGCAAGCCGCATCAATGTCTTTGCCTCGACTGCGTCTCACTTTTACAACAATACCACTGTGCTCTAATGCTTTAACATAAGCATCAATCGCCTCTGGATCAGCTTGTTGAAATTCTCCATCGTCAATAGGATTGTATTCTATCAAATTAACTTTACAGGGAACATACTTACAAAACTTTACCAGAGCATCAATAGAAACTTTTGTATCGTTTATTCCTTTCCAAACTACGTATTCATAGGTGATTTTACTTTTTGTTTTAGCGTACCAATAGGTTAATGATTCCCGAAGTTCCTCCAATGGAAAATTAATAGTAAATGGCATAATCTTAGACCTAATGTCGTCAATTGCACTGTGCAACGAAACTGCTAATTTGAATTTTACCTCATCATCTGCAAGTTTCTTGATCATTTTGGGAATTCCAGAAGTAGAAACGGTAATTCGTTTTGGCGACATTCCTAATCCCTCCTCAGAAGTAATCATAGCAATTGCTTTCAAAACATTGTTGTAGTTCATTAGCGGCTCACCCATTCCCATAAATACTATATTGGATAAGGGGTGGTTATAGTACAACCTACTTTCTTTGTCGATTGCGCTTACTTGGTCAAAAATTTCGCCAGGCTCTAAATTTCGCATTCTTTTTAATCGAGCTGTTGCACAAAAATTGCAGTCCAAACTACAACCCACTTGACTCGAAACACAAGCAGTAGTTCTTGTATTTGTTGGAATTAAAACACTTTCTACCACTAAGCCATCGTGTAAACGAACCGCATTTTTAACAGTTCCATCAGAACTTCGTTGCATGGTATCAACCTTGATGTGATTGATTACAAAATTGTTTTCCAACATTGTTCGTGTTTCCTTAGAAACATTAGTCATGTCCTCAAAACTGTGCGCCCCTTTGTTCCACAACCACTCATAAACTTGATTACCCCGAAAGGCTTTGTCTTGATTAGCTTCAAAAAAATCACGCAATTGTTCTTTTGATAATGCTCGTATGTCTTTTTTCTCGATTTGCATGGTACAAATTTAGTGTAAATTGTGGATTTGATTATTT
>JBIHZQ010000086.1:0-8181 GCA_044231345.1 Flavobacterium sp. | reverse complement strand
GACCTTCTCCCATTAATTCTACTCTTCTTTCTGCTAAAATAAAATCGGTTAAAGCAGCACCAGAAGAAGAAATGTCGTGAAAGTTATCTCCAAAAGCTCTTCTTCGTACTTGATTTAAATAAAATCTAGCTTTTGCATCATCAATTGCTCCACGGCTATTAGCTTCAGCGGCCATTAATAATACATCTGCATAACGGATAGAACGATAATTATTTGGATTAGTTAAGTTCTTATCTCCAATATTAGCATCTCCTTGACGAGGAATGTATTTTCTATTGAAATACCCTGTATGCTTGTAACCAGTTCCGTAAGTAGCATTATTAACTGCTGCCCAAGTAACAATATCAAGAATCGCTACTGCTTTTCTTTTATCACCTACTTCAAACTTGTCAACTACTTCTTGTGTAGGAACGTTAAAGCTGTAACCAGAGTCAAACAAAGGTCCGTTATAATTACGTACACCACTAAATCCTACTGCTACATTTCCTTCACTACATTGTAAACAACCAAAACTAGCTCCTTCAGCATCAGTATACTGCACTTCAAAAAGTGATTCTGGACCATTTTCGCCTAGATTTTCAAAAATAGCATTATAGTTAGACACTAAAGAATAGTTTCCAGATTCGATAACATCATCTAAAACATCAGCAGCATTTACAAATTTGTCTTGATACAAGTAAACTTTCCCAAGAAGTGCTTGTGCTGCCCCTTTAGTTGCTCTTCCAACTTGTGGAGCATTAACTGCAAGATCTGCAATTGCAGCAATTAAATCTGCTTCGATAGCAGCATAAACCTCATTTACTGGTGATCTTGGAATTACTTTTTCATCATTTAATTTAAAACGAGCATCCCCTTTCATAGGAATGGCACCAAACCATTTCACTAATTCAAAATGATAGTAGGCTCTTAGAAAACGTGTTTCAGCAATAATTTGAGCTTTACCTTCAAAGTCTGTTTTATCTTTAAATTCTAGAATGTAGTTTGCTCTATTTACCCCAGCAAACATCCAATTCCACAAATCTCTCAAATTACTATTATTAGCAGTATGAGTCATCTCGTCCACTTGTTGTATTCCGATTACATCAGAAGCACTTTCTCCTCCAGACAAGGTGTTGTCAGAGGCAATTTCGCCCATCATTACGTTGATGTAGGAAGATTGAAGCATGTCGTACGCTGCAATCAAAGCATTATTATAATCTGCTTTTGAATTAAAATAATTTTCAGAAGAAATTGAATATACTGGATCTCGTTCAACGAAATTATCAGTACACGAACTGCTTATTGTTATCAATAGAACAATAGCAAAACTGGTTTTTAAAATATAATTTTTCATTTTTCTATTTGTTTAAAAGTTAACATTAAGACCCATCATATAGGTTTTTGGAGTTGGATAAAATCCAGTATCAATTCCGCCAGCAAGTGGGTCACCAGTAGAAGCTGCAGGATCAAAACCTCTATATTTAGTAAAGGTATAAAGATTATTTGCAGAAGCATATAAACGCACTTTACTAATTCCAATTTTTTTGGTGAACGAGTTATTTAATGTATAGCCTAATTGAATATTTTGTATTCTAAGGAACGAGGCATCTTCAACGAAATAATCCGAGAAAACTCTATTATTTGTAGCAGCAGTAGTTACTCGTGGATCTGTATTACTCGATCCTTCTCCTGTCCAACGACCTAATACGTAATTTAATTTATTGGCATTAGCCACATCTCTTTCATAGTTTCGAACCATGTCGTTACCAATAGAAGCATAAGAATAGGCCACAAAATCAAAATTTTTATAATTGAACGTAAAATTAAGCCCCATTGTAAAATCAGCAATAGCATCTCCAATATCAGTTCTATCATTAATATCTACTACGCCATCTCCATTTATGTCTTTAAAACGAATGTCTCCTGGTGCGGTTGGTGCTGTCCCAACTGCTTGGGTTGGGTGGGCATCAATTTCAGCTTGATTTTGAAAAATTCCATCGGTTTGATAGCCTAAAAAATAACCTATTGAGTGACCTACTTCCATTCTTGTTGGCGCAGGTTGTCCCACTCCAAATGAACCTCCTTCAAGGTATCCCGTACTGTTATTTACTTCTAGCACCTCATTTTTTAGGGTAGTAACATTGTAACCCACACTAAATTTAAAATTATCAGATAATTTATCCTTATAATTAATAGCAAATTCAAATCCACTATTTCTAACAGTACCCGCATTTACTGTTGGCGAACCAGAACCTGGTGCATACACCCCTGTAATACCAGAAACTGGAGTATTAGAAATTAATAAATCTTTACGATTATCAATGAAATAATCAGTTACTATTTCAATTTTATTATTTAAAAACTTCAAATCGAAACCAAAGTCAATTTTCTCATCCGCTTCCCATTTGATAGCTGGATTAGGTAATACACCAACTGCTACTCCACTGGAAAGTACATCGTCAAAAACATAAACTCCTTCTCCACCTAATAAACCTACATATCTATTGTTTCCAATTTTATCATTTCCGAGTAAACCGTAACTTGCTCTAAATTTTAGAAAATTAATAAATTCCATTTTTTTGAAAAAATCTTCATCAGAAACTATCCAACCTCCTGTAAAAGAAGGAAAAATAGCTACTCTATTGTCTGGGCCAAATTTAGTTGACATATCACGACGGATCATCGCAGAAAATAAATATTTTCCTTTAAAGTCGTATTCTGCTCTACCGAAAAATGACAAACGTCTTTCATCATAAGCATACGAACCTACATCTCTAACTCCTGCAACACTTGTTCCTAAAGCCATACTAATATCTGCATATTCCCATGAGTTATTAGGTACATCAAAACCAGTAGCAAAAAGACCTGATCCAAATTCTTTATAAACTGTAGTTCCTAAAGTCACTTTTACTTTATGGTTTTCAGCAAATGTATTGTCATACGCCCCAAAAGCATCAAACGTGTAATCGTTATCATTAATAGAATTCTGACCTACACTACTCCTAGTTACGTCAAAAACTTTACCACCATAATTAACCATTTTATAAAATGCTTTTCCTTTACTATTTGAAGTATTGAAACCCATTCTGGTAGTTAATCTAACGTTCTTGATTACATCATAATCTAAGGTGATACCTCCGTTTAATTTCTTTAATTTATAGTCATTATAGGTATTGTCAATTTGCGCCAAAGGGTTGATTATCTCAATACCAAAACCCGTAGTGCTAGGAACTAGAGTATAGGCTCCATTAGCATCGTAAGGGGTTAGCGTAGCAGGCGTATTAATAGCATTAAACAATACAGAACCCAAACCACTTTCATTCATGGCATCTCTATCTACATAAGTATAAATGATATTGGTGCTTAATTTCACTTTACTAGACAATTCAGCCCCTAAAGATAATCTAGCACTATTTCTTTTATAATCTGATTTACCAGCTCCAATAACACCCTGTTGGTATAAATCGGAACCGCTAAAAGAATAATTGATTTTGTCACTTCCTCCTGAAACAGAGAAATCATGGCTTGCAATTGGTGCATCGTTAAACACTTCATTTTGCCAATTGGTTCCTTCACCCAATCCAGTAACGTTAGGATAAGGTAAAGACTGACCGCCATTAGCATAACTCTCATTTAATAGTAAAGCATATTCTGTAGCATTGAGCAACGATAACTTTTTAGTAGTTTGTTGAGTTCCTAAATACGTATTATAAGTCACTTTAGTTTTAGAATTCTTTTTCCCAGATTTGGTTGTAATTAACAAAATACCGTTGGCACCAATAGTACCGTAAATAGCCGCTTGTGCATCTTTCAATACGGTAATCGATTCAATGTCATCGGGATTCAATATGTCTAATCTTCCTATATATCCATCAATAATTGCAGTTGGAGCATTATCTCCATTGGTAGAAATTCCACGAATACGAATATCCAACCCTGCTCCTGGAGAACCTGATTGAGCAGTAACCACCACCCCTGCAACTGTACCTTGAAGTGCTTGTTCTACTTTAACTGGTTTCAACTCATCTAGGGTTTTACTTGAAACAATAGAAACCGAACCCGTCAAATCCCGTTTCTTTTTACTTCCATATCCAATCACAACAACTTCTTCTAATGATTTTACTTCGCTGGTCATTGAAACAGAAATTTTTTGCGACTTAGAAACTGTAACTTCATAGTTTTTATATCCAATGGATGAAAAAACAAGTTTAGCCCCCGAAGTGATTCCCGAGAATTTAAAGTTACCATCCATATCGGTAACTGTAAACTGATTTGAATTTTTTACTTGAACATTTACTCCAGGAATAGTAGTTCCTGTAGCATCATCAAGTACCGTTCCTGTAACTTCAATCGTTTGAGAAAAACCCAAAAAGGAAGTTAGTAAGAAGGCAATTAGTACAATTTTTGATTTCATAATAATATTTGGTTTTTAGTTCGATAAAAATAGATTTTCGTGTCGATTATTTGACAAAATGAACCACAACAAAAAATATACAGTACATAAAATAATTAAATTAAGGATGTAATAACAGTTCAAGTCCTAATTATTATTGAGAAATCAGTACATTTTTCATTCTAAAAATAGTCTGTAATATACATTGGAATTCGATTTTATTTAATAATGTTGTGGTCGTGTATAGTTAAAAATGGGATAAAGAGTTAATTTATATCGATAATATGTACTCCACAAGACCCTGCTCGTGAGGTAAATCCATTTTTTTACGCAAACGATATCGTTTTATCTCTACACTTCTAACAGAAATATTTAGTAACGGAGCTATTTCTTTAGAAGAAAGATTTAAACGAAGATAGGCACAAAGTCGAAGATCATTTGGAGTCAAAGAAGCATGTGCGCTTTTTACTTTCTTAAGAAAATCTTTATCCGCATTATCAAAAGCTTCTTTAAATACATTCCAAGTATCGTCTTCAGTAATGTTGTTAGTTATGGTGTTGATTACTGATTTTATACTTTTACTGGTATCATTGGTGTTGTTTTTTAAATCTTCTTTAATCAATGCTAACAGATCATTTTTCTTAATTAAACTCATTGTAGAAACTGCTAATTCTCTGTTCTTAGTGTCTACATCTTGCAATAATTGCTCATTGGTCAACTTCATTATTTGCTGAACATTTTCTAGTTCCTTTATTTCCAATAGCAAATTATTTTCTTCAATTAATTTTTCTTTTTGCTTTTGATAATAATTTTTATAAGCCTTATTGATAGCGTTTCCAATAAACGCAAAGAATATAAAATAAATTAAAAGAGCAAAATTAGTGAAATACCAAGGTTTTAAAATTCTAAAGGAATAACTAACAGTATTGGCTGGTTGAGTGTTAGCGATTTTTGCACGCACTTTAAAAGTATAATATCCTGGACCCAAGTTTTTAAAATTACTCGTTGACTTCGCACTCCACTCACTCCACTCCTCCTGAACTCCTTCTAATAAATATTGGTATTCTGCATTGATGTACTTATTGTATTCTGGAACACTGTATGAGAAAGAAATGTTATTCTCGTCATGACTAAAACTTCCCTCTTCAACAATAGAACAGTTCGTTAATTTTTGATTGAGTTTGTTACTCGTAATATTGGTAATAGAAACATTATAATTCTTAAAACTCAAATCATTTATATTCATTGTATAATATCCGTCGGTGGTTCCAATGAGATATAGTGAATTTGAAAGTTGGGTAATGTTTTCAAAACCCAACATCGAATTAGATAAGGAAGAAGGAATTGGAATTGTATTTTGTTTTAACTCATAATTTAACTTACTAAGGGTAAAATAGTGAATGTAGTTTTTTGAGAACAACCAAATTTTGTTTGATTTGTCAACAATTAATTTCCCAGAGGTATATTCGTCTTTTTCAAAAACGGAACTTAACAGTTTGTCTTTTTCGAATTTTTTTGTAGCATTATTTAACTTAAATATTCCTTCTTTATAAGCATAATATAGGGTATTGTTCAATTTTGCTAAACTTGCATTTTTACCCTTCTTGGGTGTTTCGTAGGCATATACGTTTTTTATTTTAAGCTCATTGTCTAATTTTAAGCGATAAATTCCCTTGTATTCATGGCTGATGTAAACTTCTAATTGATTGGTTATTTCAACATATCGAGAGGAATTGTCAAAACCTTTTATTTTATTTTTAAATATCCATTGACCGTTGATGTTTTCTAGTAAGGAAATACCATAATAATTACCTTGAATTAATAAATTATTTCTATTTGGAACTGTAATGAACTTCCACGTTCCAGAATTAGAAAAAATAGATTTTGCAGCACCATTATTTATGACAAAAGTACCCGAATCATGTCCGCAGAATAAAGTTCCCGCTTTTTCAAATAACGACCAAACTTGTCCTTTCGTTCCAGGAATAAATTTAAATTGGTCATTACTGTAAAAATTTTTATAAAAAAGTCCTTGATTAGTTCCAATATAAAGTTGGTCCTGATACAATAATGAGGTATAAACTGTTCCTAAAATTCCAGTGTCGTCAGAAAAACTTTTTACAGGGGACTGAAGGTTGATGCAATTTATCCCATTATCAAGTCCAACCCATAAATTTTTGTCAGAATCTTCAAACAAAGATAAAACGGTATTGTTACTCAAACCCTTACTTTGAGTAATATGGTATTTGATTTTCCAGTCTTTTCCAATAATGAAAACTCCATTGGAGACCGTGCCTACCGCTATGGATCCATCCGATAATTTTTGACTGCTGTAAACTGTATTTTGATCTATTTCAGTAGTTGATGAAGTGACAATCTTTGAAATAGTGGTTCCAATTAACTTATAAAAACCATTGTATTGCGTATGCATTAACAAACCGTCTTCTAACGGAAAGAGTGATACAATTCTATTGTTTTTCAAAATCGGATTATCGGAGATTAGCCTACTTTTCCCGTTTTCAATTTCAAAAAGTCCTTCATTAATTGTTTGAAAATAGATTGAATTGTTTACTCTAAAAGACTTGACAATATTGTTTTTTGGAGCAATTATAGTAAACCGTTTTGATTTCGTATCATAAATATAAATTTTGTTCAATGATTGAAACAAAACCCAATGATCGTAATTTAATATATTCCAAAACTGCTCTTCATCCTGAATTTTATCTTTTATTAAAGTCGTTAATGAAGTATACTTCAGTTGTCCATTGGTCTGTCTGCTCCAATACCCAAATTCCATATAACATCCCGTATAGATTTTATTATCTATTACTTTTACCGATCTTATAATAGTTTCATTAGGACTTGGATATAAGGTCCAATTTGAACCATTATACTCGAGGAGTCCGTCATTATTAGCTAAGAAAATAGAATTGGTTTGATCCTGAGAAATCATCCAGTTTTGGTTTCCCGCACCATAAGTGGCTGAACCATATTTTACAATTGGAGGGAGTTCTTGTGAATAACTTGAATAACAAAAAAAGACTGCAATAAAAAATTGTAATCTCAGTAAAATAAATTTATGCATTGACACTAATATTGTAATAGGGTTATAAAGATAAATATTTGAATCTTAATTCATCAAAATAAACATAAAAAAAAAGCACGTTCAATAAAGAACGTGCTTTCAACTATTAAAAAACTAAACTAATACTTAATTTTTTACAATTCTTGATGTAGATGTAACACCTGCAATAAGTGTTTTTACCACATAAACTCCAGTTTGAAGATTAGAAATATCTAAGGTAACTGAATTGCTATTAAATTGGCTTGCAACAACTTCTTGTCCCAATACATTGTAAAGAGCAACTCTTTCAATGGTATTGTTAGCTTCGATTGTAAATTGAGAATTCGTTGGGTTTGGATACATTTTAACTTTTGATGCTTCAAAAGAATTTACTCCTAATGCTGCTCCAAATTTAACATCGTCAAAATAGTATGTTTTTTCTCCAGCAGTAGCTCCATTTACACCAAAATTAAAAAAGATGGATGCTTTACTATATACAAATGCAGGGTTAAATGCAGCAGTACCAGTAGCAGGAGTAGCAAAATTAAATTCTAACGTTTGCCATCCATTAGCCACGGTTGTAGTAGCCTCTGTTTCTAAAGTTTGCTGATTATTTGCATGATTCTCTACTTTCAAACGAACTTGAATTCCTGCGTTTGGAGACCAAACACGTACATTCATTTTTAAATCAGTTGCAGTTAATGGTATTGCTGGGCTAAAACCAAGTTGAGCTGCTGCAGTAATT
>JBIHZQ010000085.1:0-8212 GCA_044231345.1 Flavobacterium sp. | reverse complement strand
ACCATCGATGCTGCTCTAAAATTATCTGAAGTTGCAATCGGAATTGGTCCATTTGTAATTGAACCAGCCATCACTAGAAAAATTGGAAAGGCTAATTTTGGAGCGTTAGCCTTAGCGCCGAAGGAATGGAAAAATGCCGATTGGGGAAAAGAAAAAGGATTGTATAATGCCGTCTTTGAAAATTCAAAAGCAATGGATATTGAGCTTGAACATTACTGTGAGAATCTTTCTAATTACCATCCAGAAGCATTAGTAGCACTGAAAAAAATACTATGGGAGGGAACCAATCATTGGTCCAAATTATTGTATGAAAGAGCAAAAATATCGGGACAATTAGTACTTTCTGAATATACAAAAAACACGTTGGCCTCTTATAAAAAATGATTTTTTGATTTATTTACGAAAAAAGAGCCTATTTTACTTTTTTGTTATCAACTGCGCTATTATTCATAGAATAAAGGTTGTAAATACAAAAATTATTTATAATATTGTGGCAAAATACACACACAATTATTAATTTTTCAAATTAAAATTTATGAAAAAAATTACTTTCTTATTTAGTTTGTTGTTTATTGCTTTTCAAGGTAATTCACAAACTTTAACTCAAAATTTTGATACGGCATTGACATGGATTGTTGCGCATCCGACAGGAACAAGTGGTGATCCTGGATGGACAAGAGTAACTGCTGGAACTAATCCTGGTTGTACTCCGGCTGGTGGTGCGGGAATGGCTAAATTAGCAACGTATGATTTTGCTGCCGGTAATGCTTATACACTTACTGCCCCGGTGATGACTTTGGTTGCCTCAACTAATTATCGTATTAAATTTAAAATGTATAGAGATAGCGGGTATCCTACAGATGCCGATAATATAAAAGTGCTTTTTAAATCAAGCCCTTTTGCAACTACCGGAACGGTTCTAGGAACCATTCACCGTTCTACCCAACTTTCTCCAACTGTAAGTGCAGACGGATGGTATTCTTACTATTTTGATGTTCCTGCTGGAACTTCTGGAGCCAAATATTTCTACTTTTTAGGAACTGGATTTTTTGGAAACAATATTTATGTGGATGAAGTTGCAATTGGACCAATTTTAGCCAATGATGCTGAATTAGTTTCTACAACTTTAGCTTCTTCAATTGTTGCAGGAAGTACTTCTATCAGTGGTACATTCGTAAATAGTGGTACTTCTCCAATTAGTACAATTAGTTTGAACTGGCAAGTGGATTCTGGCGCAATTAATACGCAACCTTTAACTGGACTTTCTGTAGCACCAGGAACAAGTTATAACTTTGTTCATTCTACTCCATGGAATGCTACTTTAGGAAATTATACTGTTAAAGTATGGATTTCTGGAACTAATGGAAATGATGAAGATTTAACTAATAATGAAATTATAAGATCGGTGAGTGTGGCGACTAATTCAACTACTCGTATGCCTCTTTATGAAAAATTCTCAAGCGCTACTTGTCCTCCATGCGCCACATTTAATACTACTTATTTTACTCCTTTTTATACCACCAATCATAACAATTTTGCAATGATTTCATATCAAGTAAGCTGGCCTGCTCCAGGAGATCCTTATTATACTGCTGAAGTAGGGACGCGTCGAACGTATTATGGTGTTACGGCTGCGCCAACATTATACGTTGATTCCAATGAAGGAACTGCTTTTGACGTAGCAGCCCTTCAATCGAATTTAACATCTGCACTAGCTAAACCAGCTTATTTTTTATTGAGTGCATCTCATGCACTTGTAGGAACTGCATTAACGGTAAATGTAAATACTACTCCTTATTTAACAGGAAGTTATAAATTATATGTAGCCGTGGTAGAAAAAATAACTACTGGAAATGTAGCCTCTAACGGAGAAACACAATTTAAAAATGTGTTTATGAAAATGCTTCCAGACGCTAACGGAACTACTATATCTTTTGTTGCTGATACGCCAGTATTCACACAATTACAAGCTAATTTAACTGGGTTGAATATTGAAGAAATGAACGATTTGTCTATCGTTGTTTTTGTTCAAAATGTGGCTACAAAAGCAATTATGCAAGCTACTTATGCCGTAAACGGTTTGGCAACGGCGGAATTTAACAAAACAGCAAAAATTAAAATCTATCCTAATCCGTCTGAAGGAATGGTGAGAATTGCAACTGAATCTCCTTTAGATGTAGTCCTAACTGACATTAGCGGAAAAGTAGTATTTACTATGAATCAAGTAACTGGTGGTAGTGATTTGAACTTATCAAAACTTCAAAGTGGCGTTTATTTTGCAAAAATGACCGGGGAAGGTATTGAACAAACTGAAAAAATAATATTGAAGTAATGAAAAAAATTATTTTAGGTATTTCACTGCTTTTTGCAATAGGAATACAAGCACAATTATCGGTGCTAAAATATGACGGAACTCCTATCGTTAACGGACAAGTGATTTCGTATAACACTACTTCCTACAGCACCTCTTCGTTAGGTTTTAATATCAATAATAGTTCTAATGTTGCGATTAGTGTAAAAATTCGTTGCGAAAGTATTACGAATGCCGACGGTACTGGAATGGAATTGTGCTTTGGTAATGATTGCTTTTCATCTGTTTCGGCTGGATCTAATTATCCTCTTGGAAATGGGGTAGTTACCGTTCCTGCCAACAGCACTATTGGTGCAGGACTTGGGTATCATTTTTGGAATTCCAATACAGGAAATGGCGTAAATTATCCAATTGCGTATGTGTTCAAGTTTTATCAAAGAGATTCCTCTGGAAACGAAGTAGGTAACGCAATAACTTTTACTTATCGTTATGGGCCTAATCTTTTAGTGGATACTTTTACTGCAGAAAATTTAGGGATTTCAATAAAGTCAAACTCGGTTAGCTCAGTATTAGAACTAGAAACTCCTCAAGCGGTAGCTATGAGAATTTACGATATAAACGGAAAATTAGTGCTGTCACAAAACTTGCTTTCAGGGACCAATGCAATTCCTGTTTCTGAATTAACTACTAGTGTTTATATCATTGATTTTACAAGTACTGAAGGAAAAAAATATACTACAAAGTTTGTAAAACAGTAGTCAAATTTTAACTATTTAAACAAACCGTCTAAGCAATTAGGCGGTTTGTTTTTATTCACATCCCGTCAAGGAATTAATCCACTCAGAGATTAGCACAATACTTTCTTCATCGCGAATGGTTCTTCCTAAATAAGGCATTCTGTAGTTAAGATCATTCGTAGTGACTCTGTAAAATAATAATGAACGGTTCGTGTCAAAAGGCTTCACTAAAGTAGTGGCTGGATTTCCTGGTACTGCATGACTTGCCGGTAAACAAATTCCGAGGTTCGGAGATGAATTTGTTTTGTCAAACGCAAAACGCAAAATATAGGCACTAGCATGTCCCCCGTCTTGATGACAATGAGCGCAATTGCTATCAAAATAAGATCTCACTCGAAGATTAAGAGATTTTGAAGTGTCTTTATAATTAACCGTAGAAGTAATAGTGGTAGGTAAATTATTTTCTAAATAACCAAACTCAATTAATTTAGCCAATTGATTTTTTGACATCCCATCGTAATTTAGTTCAAAATTAATATTTTGAGGCTTGATACCAATAGGAGTATTATTATTGCTTACCGTGTGACACGTAGCACATTCTTGCTTAGAAGGAATTCTATAGGTAGCACTTTTTAATTCACCCGATGCATTCTTCCAACTAATTGGGAGCGTACTCCCTCCCATTTGATATACCGCTTCGGTTTGTGTTTCATTCCAAACATATTCTGCATAAATCCAACCCGTTTGTTTCTTAATCATCACCCGAGTTTCTATCAAACGAGCCGTGTTAGTGGGTTGAGAATTGGAGTAATAAAATGTTTTTATCAAGGCAGAGCCAATGGGAAACTCAATTATCTTTCCCGCTTCATTATAGGTAGCTTTAGTTCCTTTCGGGAGCCAGAGAAATCTTTTTTTATCGGCATAATCAGTAAACAATTCACTAGCCGGTTGGTAGGGCAAAACGCCATATGCTGGTTTTTGATTTTTTAGTAATCCATCAAAAAATTTATATTCGGATAACGTTGCATAAGGAACCTGAGTCAAATCGACCACCACTGGAGATACTTTAATGTCTTCATAATCGCCATCCGATGAGGAGCAACCGAAGGTAATTAAAAGTAAAAACCCGAATAACTGCAAGGTATATCGTTGTAAAATCTCTTTCATAAATTTTTAAAAAGTAGTGTTTAATGACACTGCAATTCCGGTGCTTTCTGGTACAAATCGGCAAACTCCTCCCACGCATACTAAACCGCCTCGTTGTCGACCATAATTTATTCCGATTCGAGTTGATTTTTGGCGAAAAGCCCCACCCAGATTGTAGTAATGATGTTGTAACTCTTTATCGTCATTACCATAATTATAAATGTCTGAAACATATAAAGACCATTTGGCGTTTAAATTACATTCTACCGTGGCACTTCCCCAATTTTTTTTGTCTGAATCTGCCCACATGTGCTCGCCTAAAACGCGAATCGATTTTGACGAATTAAATTTATAGGTTGTTTCTGCAGCAACAATGGATGTTTTTACCAATCCGAAAGTTTCTTCAATCCATTTTTTATTATAGTATTGATTGATGTAACTAACCGATGATAGCCAACTATTATTCCATTTTTTTGAAATTTCTAAATTATAGTCAGAGAAATATTTTTCGCCAAACCCTAAAACATCGGTGTCATAATTTTTCTTATCTGAAATATAAAAAGTGCCTCCAAGTGCATTCCAATTGGAAAGATTTAAGGCTACTTTGGTTCCGTTTTTTCCCCCAAGGAAAGAGCCTTTTTTAAAGTTATAAAACACGTCTATTTGTCCGCCTATTTCCCCTGCTTTTACTAAAGATGCATCTAATAAAATCACGTTCGGTTGTGCTTGATACACATAGATATTGGCTAAGTTATTGTGGTGTTGTTTGGTTAAACTAGGAACGAAATTAATAATTTTATCATTGTAGGGATTCCCTTTTGCATCGCGTTCCGAGAAAAAACTCATGTTCTCAATTCTTCTAAAACTAGCATCAATACCAAATCCTTTTTTGGAATACCCAAGATTCAATAAAAACGCGCTTCCAGGCTTAATAAAGTTTTTTTGGATTTGACCCGGTACCTCAACAATGGCGTCTTCCGATTTATAATTATACTCCGAAGTGGCATAAAAGGAATTATGACTAAATGCAATTCTTCCCGCAAAGGCATTGGTCAATCTATTGAAATTAGGTTGAACCACCTCAGTAAGTTCGTCACGGCCTACATAGCTTAATCCAAAAGTGAATTCTGAAGTTTCATATTTCAACAAATCTGACAAAGAAAACTCGGTGTCAAATCCAACTATTTTCCCATTAGAAACTTCAAATCCAGATCGTTGCTGACCATATACCCCTTTAAATGTCAAGAAAGACGTGGGTTTATAAACTACTCGTCCGCCGCGAAGTGAGTTGTTGATGCCTAAGGCGCGATCTTCCCAACCTCTCAGTAAAAGTCCGCTTCCGAATTGCTCGTAGAAATAGCCTAGAGTAACGTCTACTTTATCGGTTTTATATTGTGCAAAATAAGTTCCTACATTCGTGCCATCAAAACCGGAATTGTAATTCAATAAAGCCCTTTCTTCGTAGGATTCTACTTGAACTCCAAAAGCCCAATTTTTGTATTTATAATTGACCAATAAATAGTTATTGGAACGCAAAGGAGCTTCGGGATGGCTCACTTTAGTTTCGGTATCATTTAAATACCATTGAGAATTCGATTCAAATCCGCCATAAAAACTGCCATTTTCTTGAGAATAGCTTCCGATGGTTCCCAAAAGGAAAAGAAGGACGAGGCTTTTTTTCATTACTACAATGTTTTCAGTTTTTTATATAATTCCGTCTCACTGCCAGGAACATAACCATTTTGAATATGTACGATTTCACCGTTTTTGACTACAATAGTATAGGGAATATTTACAATGGATAGGGCTCTTTTAAAATCTTGATTCGTATCATACAACACTTTGTAGCTCCACTCTTTTCCTGTTACCAATGGCTTTACGCGTTTTTGAGTTCTAGAATCATCTGTAGAAACGGCAATAATTTCAATTGAAAGTTCTTTTTTCCATTGCTCTTGTACGTCGTTCATTTCTTCCAACTCATTAATACAAGGAACACACCAAGTTGCCCAAAAAGAAAAAATATACAACTTGTCCTTTTCGTTGAAATCATTTTTTAAAGAAACAGATTTGCCTTCAAGCGATGGTAGGTTCAAATCTGGCAATTGTTTTTGTGCAAATAAATTAAATCCAAGAAATAGAAGTAGGACAAGAAATTTTTTCATAATTTTGATTTTAGTGATACAAATAAAGCAAATAATTAGAATAAAAGTAAAATTTTATTTGCTTTATTTGCATTTAATATCCGATTAAACTACCCTTATGAAAAAGTATATCCTTTTACTCTTATTTATTGTTTCAAGCCTACTGATTTCTTGCACGGATGCCAAGGTAATTTTTGTTGATAGTGATATTGATGAAAGCGTTGGTGCTCCCGCTGTTTCGGGTCAATTTAATAAACGAGTCCTCATTGAAGATTTTACAGGAACTTGGTGTGGCAATTGCACGCGGGTAGCCTACGGAATTGAAAAAGTTTTTGAGCAAACCAATAAAGCGGTTGCGGTTGCCGTTCATAACGGAAATGATCCGTATCATTTTGACGGCATCGAACCATTGCGTGCCATCATCTATCCAGATTTTCCAGATTTTCCACTCCCTACTGTTCGCCTCAATCGAACCATAACTTGGACTTTTCCAGAAGTGTCTAATATCCAACAGGTAAAAAACCTAACCAGTAATAATTGCGGATTAGGATTGGCGATGAATTCGACCGTTTCAAACGGAAACGTTTCTTTAGACGTAAAAGTGAAGTTTGCACAAAATTACTCCAACTTAAGAGTCGTTGTTTATTTATTGGAGAGTCATTTATTCTATGACCAACGAAATTATACCGATTTCTACGGACCTCAAAACACGCCGACTTATCCTAATTTCGAACATAACCACGTGCTTAGAGCCTCGCTCACGAACCTCCTAGGGAACGCGCTTTCTGAAACTACCTTTGGAAAAACAAGCACTACTTCATTTACGCTACCCGTACCAACTGATGTGGCTAATTCTGAACACATTTCGTTTGTAGCTTTTGTCGTTGACGAAAACAATACGGTAATCAATGTTCGGGAGGCTGAAGCCAATACCAATCAAGCCTTTGAAGAGAATCCATAAAAAAACCACGCATTGAGTGTGGTTTTTTATCAAAAATAATACAATTAATTTAGACCCTCTTTTTTCTTAAAAAATAGCACCCTCCAATAACTCCAACGAGTAGTAATGAAATGAGGTAATTGTCTATTGGCGCTGCTGCTTCATCTGTTGCTGTTTCTTCTAATGAATTTGATACATCTTGATCAGATGGCTGAGCCAATGCTGTACAACCTAATAACAACGTCGCACAAAATACTATACTTTTTATCTTATTATTTTTCATTTCTAGTTATTTTAAAGTGATATTTTTTTGGTTACTACTGTTCCGTTTGTGTTGGTTACTTGAACTAATACCACTTGATTTGGAACCATGATATTCACGTTAGTTTTGGAAGTATTAATTGCTGTTTTCTCTGCAAGTACACTTCCTCTTAAATCTATAATTTTCACTGACCCTAAAATGGTACTTCCTGCATCGACAGTGATGATTCCATTTTGTGCAAATGCGATTACACTTGACGCAGTAAATACAGGAAATTCATTTTCCAGCGTACTTTGAAAAACAATTACGAAACGATTAGAAAAAACACCTGCGCTAGTTGCAAAAGTATAGTTTGCGCTACTCAGGTTGGTTAATGTATTGGTCAAATTATCTTTAAGAAATACCGCTTGGCCGTTACTAAAAAGGCCGTCAACGTGGTCAATTGCAATGGTGTAATTTCCAGCCACATCGGTTTTAAAACTCAAAGGCACCGTATCGGTTGCAGTAAAAGGCAGAGCACGGCCTTGAATCGTATATTCCTCTGAATTGATTAATGAGGTTAAAGCAGTTGGAGCATCATTAATGTAACGACCATCAATAGCATTATCTACACCTGAAGTAGCTTCTTGTATATAACCCACTAACATTTGACTGAAAAGCCCACTCGTATTGGTC
>JBIHZQ010000025.1:0-24247 GCA_044231345.1 Flavobacterium sp. | reverse complement strand
TATTTCTTTTGATTTTTTTTGTAAAAATCAGAACCAAATCCTAAAGGCTTGATTATGCAGTTTTTGAAAATTAATTCTCCCTATTGGTAACCGTCGAAACTTACTTCAAAGAACAAAGCCGGGTCGTATGATGGAAAAACCCTCTAATTAGCCCAGATTGTAGTGACATCCTCTTGTGGCGGGTTTCGACACAAGAGATATAGCGAAAAGCGGGACGGAACGTGAACTACAAATACAAGGTGGTGCTCCAAATAAAGAAAGAATAATTCTAAGAAACAGATTTTTAATACCTACTCTTTGGCATTTCTTAGTAATAGGTGTTGTATGTGTTTTGTTAATGGTTTATATTTGCGGCTCATAAAACTAAAAAAATGATTAAGATTACACTGCCTGACGGCTCGGTAAAAGAGTTTGAACAAGGAACAACTCCAATGGATGTTGCAAAAAGTATTAGTGAAGGATTGGCTAGAAACGTGATTTCGGCTAGTTTTAATAACACAATTGTGGAAACTTCGACTAACTTGACAACGGATGGTAGTCTTATTTTATATACTTGGAATGACGAAAACGGAAAGAAAGCGTTTTGGCATTCGACTTCGCACGTAATGGCGCAAGTTTTGGAAGAGATTTACCCAGGAATTAAATTAACGCTTGGGCCTGCGATTTCAAACGGATTCTATTATGATGTAGATTTTGAAAATCAAAAAATTACGGATGCAGATTTCAAGAAAATTGAAGACCGTGTTTTGGAAATTTCGAGAGAAAAACACGAATTTAAATTGCGTCCTGTTTCTAAAGCTGAAGCTCTTGAAATCTATAAAGACAACGTTTATAAAACCGAATTAATTACGAATCTAGAAGATGGAACGATTACTTTTTGTGATCATGCCACATTTACTGATTTGTGTCGTGGAGGTCATATTCCAAATACTGGTATCATCAAAGCGATGAAAATCATGAGTGTTGCTGGAGCCTATTGGCGGGGTGATGAGAAAAACAAACAGTTGACTCGTGTTTACGGAACCTCGTTTCCAAAGCAAAAAGACTTGACTGACTACCTAGAATTATTGGAAGAGGCGAAACGTCGTGATCATAGAAAATTAGGAAAAGAATTAGAGTTGTTTGCGTTTTCACAAAAAGTAGGACAAGGATTGCCTTTGTGGTTACCTAAAGGAGCTGCATTGCGTGATCGATTGGAACAATTTTTGAAAAAAGCACAGAAAAAAGCAGGTTATGAGCAAGTGGTAACGCCACATATTGGTCAGAAAGAATTGTATGTTACTTCGGGACATTATGCTAAATATGGTGCGGATAGTTTTCAGCCGATTAGCACCCCTGCCGAAGGAGAAGAATTTTTATTAAAACCAATGAATTGCCCGCATCACTGCGAAATATACAATACAAAACCTTGGTCATATAAAGACTTACCTAAGCGTTATGCTGAATTTGGAACAGTGTATCGATACGAACAAAGTGGCGAATTGCATGGTTTGACTCGTGTTCGCGGATTTACTCAAGATGACGCGCATATTTTTTGTACGCCAGAACAATTGGATGAGGAATTCAAAAAAGTAATTGATTTGGTTTTATATGTTTTCAGTTCTTTAGGATTTGAAAACTTTACGGCTCAAATTTCGTTGCGTGACAAAGAAAACAGAGATAAATATATTGGTACCGATGAAAATTGGGAAAAAGCCGAAAATGCAATTATTAATGCCGCAGCCGATAAAGGATTAAATACCGTTATCGAATATGGCGAAGCGGCTTTCTATGGTCCGAAATTGGATTTCATGGTAAAAGATGCTTTGGGAAGACAATGGCAATTGGGAACAATTCAGGTAGATTACAATCTTCCAGAGCGTTTTGAATTGACCTATAAAGGTTCTGATAATGAATTGCATAGACCTGTAATGATTCACCGCGCACCTTTCGGTTCGATGGAACGATTTATAGCAATTTTATTGGAACATACCGCTGGAAATTTCCCGCTTTGGCTAATGCCAGAACAGGCTATAATATTGTCTTTGAGCGAGAAATATGAAAATTATGCAAAAAAAGTTTTAAATCTGCTAGAAAATCACGAAATTCGCGCCCTAATTGACAACCGAAATGAAACAATCGGGAAGAAAATTAGAGATGCCGAAATGCAGAAAACCCCGTTTATGCTGATTGTAGGCGAGGAAGAAGAGAAAAACGGAACCATTTCTATCCGTCGTCATGGACAGGAAGGAAAAGGCAATGTTAGCGTTTCAATTGAAGAATTTGCTTCTATTGTGAACGAAGAAATCAAAAAAACATTAAAAACATTTAACGTTTAACTTAAAATAATAAAGCCATAGCAATAAGAAGCAACAGAGGGTATCAACCTCGAGTAGAAAAAAAGGATGCCCATAGAATTAACAACTTAATTCGTGTGCCAGAAGTACGTCTTGTAGGTGAAAATGTTGAGCCAGGAGTTTTCAAAACATCCGATGCTTTGCGTTTAGCAGATCAATTAGAACTTGATTTGGTTGAAATTTCTCCAAATGCTGAACCACCTGTGTGTAAAATAATGGACTATAAAAAGTTTGTTTACATGCAAAAGAAACGTGAAAAAGAGCTTAAAGCAAAATCTACTCAGATTGTTGTTAAGGAAATTCGTTTTGGACCACAAACCGACGAACATGATTATGAGTTTAAACGAAAAAATGCTGAAAAATTCTTGAAAGAAGGTTCTAAATTGAAAGCGTTTGTTTTCTTTAAAGGTCGATCTATCATCTACAAAGACCAAGGGCAAATTTTATTGTTAAGACTTGCAACTGATTTAGAAGAATTTGGAAAAGTAGAAGCCATGCCTGTGCTTGAAGGAAAGAGAATGATCATGTTCATTGCTCCGAAGAAGAAAAAATAAGCTAAGCATTTAAGCCTTTAGCCAATAGCTAATAGCTAAATTCTAACAGCTAAAAATAAGTAAGTAAGAATAAATTAAAAACAACTAGGACAAATGCCTAAAATGAAAACCAAATCTAGCGCCAAGAAACGATTCAAAGTTACTGGTTCTGGAAAGATCAAAAGAAAGCATGCTTTCAAAAGTCATATTTTGACTAAAAAATCTAAAAAACGTAAATTAGCTTTGACACACTCAGCGCTAGTTCACTCAACGGATATGAAAAGCATCAAACAACAATTAAGAATCATCTAAATTGTTATTGGTTGACAGTTAATAGTTGATGGATTTTACCAACAACCAAAAACCAACAACCGACAACTATAGTATTCTTTAGGTTAAAACAATTTAAAATAACCTTGGAGTATGGCCTTAAGTTCCCTTGATTAAATTCGGGACGCCTGCTACAAAAAAACAGTAAAATTATGCCAAGATCGGTAAACTCAGTTGCTAAAAGAGCACGAAGAAAAAAAATAATGAAGCAAGCCAAAGGTTTCTTTGGTAGACGTAAAAACGTTTGGACAGTTGCGAAAAACGCGGTAGAGAAAGCAATGTGCTACGCTTACCGTGATAGAAAAGTGAACAAAAGAAATTTCCGTGCTTTATGGATTCAACGTATCAACGCTGGAGCTAGATTGGAAGGAATGTCTTATTCACAATTCATGGGGAAAGTAAAAGCTAACGGAATCGAATTGAACAGAAAAGTTCTTGCAGATTTAGCAATGAATCACCCAGAAGCTTTCAAAGCCGTACTTAATAAAGTAAAATAAACGTTTTATCAACTCAATTTACTTCTTACTTATTAAAAAACCCACTTCGCGAAGTGGGTTTTTTTTGTATAGCTGCCTAAATTTTTCTAACAGTATTAAAAATCGATGTAACATTACTATACTATTTGTGACCAACTATTGTTAAATAAAATTCAAATTTTATCTTTGAAAAAAAACTAAAACTATGAAAAACTATTTTATAATTCTTTTCAGTCTTTTAATGACGAGTGTTGGAATAACACAAACCAAAAAACTTACCTTAGAAGATGCTGTATTACAGCAAAATCGACTCTTTAAATCGGATAAAATGTCGGGGTTTCAATGGATTCCATTTACTTCAAAATACGCTTATTTCACAGAAAATTACACTAAAATGCTACTGTTCAATGCCAAAGACTCAAAGCCTACTTTAGTAATCACCGCAACAGAAATCAATCAGAACATAGGGACAAAATTAAAAAACCTTTTTGGTACTGAATGGATGGACTCTAAAACCTTGTTAATCACCGAAGGAAGTAAGTATTATTCCTATTCAATAGAAACTAAAACAGGTAGCTTACTTCAAGAAACTTCTGAAGCTACCGAAAACAAAACCTTTGACTCACAAAAAAGGAATCTAGCATTTACCGAAAAGAATAATCTTTATCTGTTAAATTCAAAAAAAGAAAAAATAGCGATTACTACAAATACTGATATGAATATCGTTTCAGGTCAAACCATTTCAAGGAGTGAATTTGGAATTTCAAATGGAATATTTTGGTCTCCAAAATCAAATTATCTCGCATTTTATCAAAAAGACGAAACTGAGGTTGCTGATTATCCCCTACTCGATATTACACAAACGCCGGGGAAATTGACTTCTATAAAATATCCTATGGCAGGGCAAAAAAGTGAAAAACCTAAAGTAGGAATTTACAATTTGGCGACAGCAAAAACCATTTATATCTCACCGAGTGGGAAAAGTGATGATTATTTAACCAATATCTCATGGACTCCAGACGAAAAATTCGTACTAATTGCCGAATTGAACAGGGAGCAAAATAACATGAATCTGAACCTGTATGAAGCCGCATCAGGCCTTTTGATTAGAACCCTATTTACTGAAAAAAACGATAAATGGATAGAACCAGAGCATCCTGCTTTTTTTCCAAATGATAAATCCAATAACTTTATTTGGATAAGTGAAAGGAACGGATTCAACAATATGTATTACTATTCTATCGAAGGAAAATTAATTAAGCAGCTTACTAACAATAAATTTCCACTAAGAGAAATTATTGGTTCTGCTCTTGGAAATCAAGTTTATTTCAAAGCAACTGGAGACAATGCTACAAACATGCTGGTTTATAAGGTAGATTTAAAAGGAAAACAAACCTTATTGACCAAAGATTTTGGCGTTCATCAGTTTAGCGCTTCTCATGATGGAAGTTACTACTTTGATGAGTTTTCCAATCATTCTACCCCATCAAAATCTTTAATTTATAACAAAAACCTAACCTCAAAAATTATCATTGAAAGTTCTAATAAATACGATGGTTATGAAATGGGAACCTCGGAAATTAAAACCATAAAAGCAGCAGATGGAACTACCGATTTGTACACTCGTTTGATCAAACCAAGCACATTTGATCCCAACAAAAAATATCCTGTTTGCATTTATGTATATGGTGGGCCACACGCTCAAATGGTTACCAATTCTTACTTAGATGGTGCAAATCTGTGGATGTATTGGATGGCAGAACAAGGTTATCTGGTATTTACATTAGATAATCGTGGATCGGACAATCGCGGTTTTGCCTTCGAGAGTGTGATTCACGGAAATGTAGGGGCAAATGAAATGGCGGATCAAATGAAAGGGGTTGACTACCTAAAATCACTCCCATTTGTGGACAGTAATCGATTAGCCGTTCATGGTTGGAGTTATGGTGGTTTCATGACCACTTCTTTACTATTGAGAAATTCCAATGCATTCAAAGTGGGCGTAGCAGGGGGGCCAGTTACCGATTGGAGTTATTATGAAGCAATGTATGGCGAACGATATATGGACCAACCCGTTGAAAATAAAAAGGGATATGATGAAGCCAATACACTAAATTACGTAACAAATTTAAAGGCTAAATTGCTACTTATCCACGGAACAACAGACGATGTAGTGGTAATGCAACACAATTATTCATTAATCAAAAAATTTATTGAAGCAAACAAACAAGTAGATTTTTTCCCTTATCCAATGCACAAACACAACGTTCAAGGCAAAGACCGAGTACATTTAATGACTAAAGTGCTGCAATACATCATTGATAATAACCAATAGTTTTAGGAGCTATTTCCTGCTATCGCCTTTATCTTTGTTCGTTCCTCTCAAAGGATATCGGCTCTATCAGGGCTAAAAAAAGCCAATCGTTTTAAATCACGATTGGCCTTTTTTATTACGTCATATTAGAATTAATTACGTTTTTTGCTTTTTCTTTTTGGCTGCTGGAAACAAAACATTGTTCAATATTAAGCGGTATCCTGGCGAATTGGGATGCAAGTCCAAAACAGTTGGCTCATCGCCTACTTGATGCCTGTAATCTTCTGGATCATGACCACCATAATAGGTAAACATTCCTTTTCCTTTTTGACCATGAATGTATCTGGCTTCACTATTAATTTGATTTTCACCCAAAACTAACACGTTGGTTTTGACCAACTCTCTCTCAAAAGCAGTCGTTTGACCCATAAACCCTTTAACTAATTGGGTGTGATTTTGACAAAGCATACTGGGAATTGCATCCCACTTAGCTGAGAATTCCATTAAGGTAAAATAATCTTTTTCCATTGGAACAATTCTTTTTTCTGTCATATCAATATTAGAAAACTCATACTTTTCTGGTTTTCGTTCCAATAAAAAATTCTTAAAAGCAAATGAATTGGTAAAATTAATTTTAGATTGATAATTAGCTTCACTAGCATCTCCATCAAACATTGGCTCACAAATATCCACCCCGTCAGCGGCTAATGCAATATCAAAACTATCGGTTGCAGAACACATCGCAAACATAAATCCTCCTCCAATTACAAAGTCGCGTATTTTTTTGGCCACAGCCAATTTCTCTTCCGACACTTTAGCAAATCCTAATTTAGCAGCCAGAAGTTCTGCTTCGTGCTTTTGTTCAATATACCAAGGGGCATTTTTATAGGCTCCAAAAAACTTTCCATATTGTCCAGAAAAATCTTCATGATGTAAATGCAACCAATCGTACAATAACAACCCGTCTGACAAAACCTCTTCATCATAAACAGGAGTAAATGGAATTTCAGCATAAGTCAAAACTAGAGTAACTGCATCGTCCCAAGGCTGCTTGCCTTTAGGAGTATATACCGCTATTTTTGGCGCTTTTTCCAAAATTACGGTTTCCATATTTTGCGAAGGACTCGATATTTCTTCTACTATTGAATTTGCTTCTCCGTCAGAGAGCACTTCAAAACTGACTCCTCTGATTTGGCACTCTTTCCTGATTTCTGGTGCATCAGGTAATAAAAATGATCCTCCACGATAATTGAGTAACCAACTGGCTTTGTAATCTTTACTTAAACACCAGAAAGTAATTCCGTATGCTTTAAGATGATTTTGTTGTGTGGTTTCATCCATTGGCAACAAAATAAAAGAAGCTTTTGCAGAAAAAAAAGTGAATACAACTACAATAATAAGTAACTTTTTGAAAGGCATTTGGTTTTTTTATTTCAAAGATACTAGAAAATTTGTGAAATAAACCATAAAAAAATCTGCCGATTAAAGCAGATTTGATAACTAATTTTATTAAAATGGTACATCGCCACTCTCCTCAAAACTAGCGCTATTGTTTCCAAACGCCTCGTTCGGTGAGGGCAAGTTTTTTGTTTGAAATGGATTGTCGTCGTGATTCATTTTTGACGGTAAATCATCATAACTTCCGCTGTAGTCCTCTAAATTATCAAACTTACCTAAATTTCCAATGAATTTTAAACGAATATTTTCTAAGCTACCATTTCTATGTTTTGCGATAATGAATTCCGCTTGACCGTCCGTTGGAGAGCGTTCGTCGTCATCCCATTCGTCAATCTTGTAATATTCTGGTCGGTAAATAAAGGAAACAATATCGGCATCTTGCTCAATCGCACCTGATTCACGAAGGTCAGACAATAAAGGTCTTTTACTGGATCCACGAGTTTCAACGGCACGCGACAATTGAGATAATGCAATTACTGGAACTCCTAATTCTTTAGCAAGTGCTTTAAGGTTTCTGGAAATTGTAGAAATTTCTTGTTCTCTATTTCCACCACCTTTCCCATTACTCCCTCCAGCAGTCATCAACTGTAAATAATCTACAATGATTAATTTTATCCCATGTTGTGAAGCCAAACGTCTTGACTTGGCTCGTAAATCAAATATGGAAAGCGAAGGCGTATCGTCTATAAATAACGGCGCTTTTTCCAAGTTTTTTACTTTTATACTCAACTGCTCCCACTCATGTTTTTCTAGCTTTCCTGTTCTGAGTTTTTCAGAAGATAAGCCTGTTTCAGATGAAATCAATCGAGTAATCAATTGCACTGACGACATTTCAAGTGAAAACAAAGCTACTGGATGTCCAAAATCGATGGCAATATTTCGAGCCATTGAAAGAACAAATGCAGTTTTACCCATACCTGGACGGGCAGCAATAATAATTAAATCACTTGGTTGCCAACCCGACGTAATTTTGTCAAGTTTTTCAAAACCAGTTGCAATCCCGCTCAAGCCCTCTTTTCCAGCAATTTCTTCGATACGTTTTTTTGCTTGAATAACTAAACTTTGAGCTGTTTCTGAACTTCGTTTTATATTTCCTTGAGTAACTTCGTATAATTTTGATTCGGCTTTATCCAACAAATCGAATACATCGGTAGTTTCATCATAAGACTCTTCTATGATTTCAGAAGAAATTCTGATTAAGCTTCGTTGAATGAATTTTTGCAAAATAATTCTGGAGTGAAACTCAATGTGTGCAGATGAGGATATTTTTTGGGTTAGTTGAATTAGGTAAAAATCACCCCCAGCCAATTCTAACTTAGCACTCTTTCTTAATTGGGCCGAAACAGTTAAAAGATCAATCGGTTGCGAATCGGTGAATAACTGAAAAATGGCTTCAAAAATATGTTTATGAGCCTCTTTATAAAACGCATCAGGTTGTAAAATATCAATGACTTCATCTACCCCTTTTTTATCAATCATCATAGCTCCTAATACCGCTTCCTCAAGCTCCAATACTTGCGGGGGTAACTTGCCTTTCTCTAGATTGATAATGGTTGATTTATCAATTTTATAAACCGGATTATTTACAACATTTTCCATAGAGCGAATGTAACTATAAAATTAAAAAAAGAAGAATTGAGTTATTACCTATGATTGTTAATAAATCGTTGAATTGTGTTAACAACCAAAAAAAAATCCGAAACCATAAGGCTTCGGATTTTTATTAAATAGTTGCTATTTTACTCTTTAAACTCGCCCATCTTACTGTATTTGTCCATTCTCTGGGCAATTAGTGCGGTTGTTGATAAGTCTTTTAGTTCATTAAATCCTTTTAAGATATAACTCTCCACTGTTTTGAATGTTGTGGCTCGATCATAATGTGCGCCCCCAAGAGGTTCTGGAATAATATCGTCGACTAATTTTTGTCTTTTCATATCAGCAGAAGTCAGTTTTAATGCATCAGCTGCTTGCTCTTTGTACTCCCAACTTTTCCATAGGATAGACGAACAAGATTCTGGCGAAATTACGGAGTACCAAGTATTTTCTAACATATACACTTTATCACCCACACCAATACCTAAAGCACCACCGGAAGCTCCTTCACCAACAATTACAGAAATAATAGGTACTTTTAGGCGAATCATTTCTAAAATATTTCTAGCAATGGCTTCCCCTTGTCCTCGTTCTTCTGCTTCTAAACCAGGATAGGCTCCAGGAGTGTCTATTAAAGTAAGTACTGGGATTCCAAACTTTTCTGCCATTTTCATTAAGCGTAATGCTTTTCTGTATCCTTCAGGGTTTGCCATTCCGAAATTACGGTACTGACGCGTTTTGGTATTGTATCCTTTTTGTTGTCCTACAATCATGAAAGATTGCCCTCCTATTTTACCTAATCCGCCAATCATGGCTTTATCGTCTTTGAAGTTTCTGTCCCCAAATAATTCTAAAAAGGAGTCGCCACACAAAGCATTGACATGATCCATTGTGTAGGGCCTGTTTGGATGTCTTGAAAGTTGAACACGTTGCCAAGCAGTTAAGTTTTTATAGATAGTCTTTTTGGTTTCTTCCAGTCGTTTTTCAATTTGTTTGCACGTGTTAGTCACGTCTACATTAGATTCTTGTCCAATTACTAGACACTTGTCTAATTGGTCTTCTAGTTCTTTAATAGGAAGTTCAAAATCTAAATATTCCATAGGATAATTATTTATTGGAAAGCAAAGATAGTTTTATTGTTTTAAAGTTGCAAGTTCGCATCCAAGTCGATTGAAAATTCACCCAGCGGAAATAGCCCTGATTGCAGTGGACCTCCTTTTACAACTAGAGTGCCTTTTTTTCTTAGTGATGCAGAGCGACCAAAGGAAGCTCCTGTATTGCTTTAGAAAAAAGCATTCTATGTAAAAGAGGGGAGCAAAAAGCGGGAATTAGCTTCAAAAAACATTTAATTTTTTTTGTTGTATTTAATTATTCCGTTTAGAATCACGGTTGATAAAATAATCAATGCTCCAATATAAAAATCAGTACTCATTTTTTCTTTTTCTTGGAATACGATTACGGCGAGGATGATTCCATAAATAGGTTCTAGATTTATGGTCAGCATGACGGTATATGGACTAAGAAACTGCATTACTTTTACGGACGCGATGAAGGCATAAGCGGTACAAAAAGTGCTCAGAATTAGCAAGTACAACCAGTCGGAATTTGAAACTTTGAAAAACGAATACGAAAAACTATCGGTGGCAAAAAGCAGCATCGAAAAAAAGAGGACACCGCCTAATAATTCATAAAAAGATATTACGGATGGGTTATAAATTTTGGCATACTTTCCGTTGATAATTGCAAAAAAAGAAGATAAAAAAGCGGAAGATAGTGCCAGTAAAATGCCATTTATGTATTGTCCGTTTACATTAAAAATAATATACAATCCAAGTATAACCACTACTCCAAAAACGAGTTCGTACCAGATGATTTTTCTTCCATAGGCAATAGGTTCCATAATTGCAGCAAAAAATGCACCCGTAGAAAGGCAGGCAAGTGTGACCGAGATATTGGAGACTTTTATTGCTTTAAAAAAAGTGAACCAATGCAGTGCGATAATTAGTCCTGCAAAAAGAAATACCAATATTGTTTTGGGCGGTACTTTGATGGATATTCTTTTTATCCCGATGTAAATCAGGATAAAACCTACAGCCAAAAGCATTCTAAACCAAACTAAGGGAAGTGCATCTAACGAAATTAACGCACCTAAAACGGCCGTAAACCCCCATATGAACACAATAAAGTGTAGGTGAAGGTAGCTCTTTATGTTATCGCTTAGCATTTCGAAGTAAGTAAATTGCTAGAATACCGAACACAAAATTCGGAATCCAAACGGCAATAAATGGGTTAATACTTGATTTTTCAGCTAGAACTCCAAACACCTTATCGAAGAATACAAATGCAAAGGCGAGAAATATTCCAATTGCCAGATTCATTCCCATTCCGCCCCGACGTTTCATTGCTGATACAGAAACTGCAATTAACGTAAGTATAAATGCCGAAATTGGGATGCTGTATTTTTTGTAAAGCACCACTAAATACACATTGATATTTGCATTTCCTCGCTTGCGTTCTTTACTAATAAATTCATTTAAATCAACAAAGGAGAGTGTTTCTGCCACAAAAACTGTTGGAGACAAATCTTCTAAATCAAAGGTGAATTTCATGTCTTTTTTTTCTTCAAACTCAATTTGATCGTCTAATTCTCCTAGGGTGCGTTTGGTATATCCAAAAAGAGTGTAGGTACTGTCTTTTGGATTCCACTTGATTCTATTGGCTGTAATTTTATAGGCTAATTTATCCCCATTGAATTTTTCATAATTAAAATTAAATGCCATTTTAGACATCGTATTAAAGTTACTTACAAAAATAAATTCATCGGCACTTATTTGTCGGTATACATCCGAATTATCGCGCATTTCTTCTCGCCCATTTCCTATCAAATACGTGTACCGAAAATTTTTAAAGCCTTCGCTTGCTTTTGGGACAAGAAAAAAACCTACCAATAAAGCGGTGATTGAAACAATTGTTGCCCCAATGATAAAAGGCCTAAGAAATCTAGAAAATGAAATTCCAGAACTCAAAATAGCAATTACTTCGGTATTATTAGCCAATTTTGAGGTAAACCAAATTACGGACAAAAACAAGAAAATAGGAAATAATATATTAGCAAAATAGATGGTAAAGTCGAGATAATATTTGGCTACTTCAATAAATGGAACTTTATTTTCAATCATTTTATTCACCTTCTCCGAAACGTCAATAATAATTCCGATGGGAACAAACAAAAATAGCATCACCGAAAAAGTGGCAAGGTATCTTTTGAGTAGGTATTTATCTAAAATTGTTAACATAGTTTGCATTAAAATGATTGCGATTGAAAAGGCATTACCTCTCCAGATGCGTATTTTTTTATTTTATAAACGTTGGTTCATGTTTTTAACCATCATTTCTTTCCAAGATCTAAAATCGCCTGCCAAAATATGGGCCCTAGCTTCACGAACTAACCACATATAAAAACCTAAATTATGAATCGTTGCAATTTGTTTCCCTAAATATTCATTAGCGGCAAACAAGTGACGTAAATAGGCTTTTGTATATTCGGTATCTACAAAAGTGTGCCCCATCTCATCTACCGGGGAGAAATCATCTTCCCACTTTTTATTTTTAATATTAATCGTTCCGTTTGCCGTAAACAACATTCCATTTCGAGCATTTCTTGTAGGCATCACACAATCAAACATATCAATCCCTAAAGCAATATTTTCTAAAATATTTATTGGTGTTCCAACTCCCATCAAATAACGAGGCTTGTCTTTGGGCAAAATAGCCGTAACAATCTCTGTCATTGCATACATTTCTTCAGCGGGCTCGCCAACGGATAATCCACCAATTGCATTTCCTTGCGCACCAGCATTGGCAATGTATTCCGCAGATTGTTGTCGTAAATCTTTGTAGGTACTCCCTTGAACAATCGGAAAAAATGTTTGCTCATATCCATACTTGACAGGTACTTTTTCCAGATGATTGATGCATCGATCCAACCAACGGTGAGTCATGTGCATGGAACGTTGAGCATAACGATAGTCACAAGGATAAGGCGTACACTCGTCAAAAGCCATGATAATATCGGCTCCTATCGTGCGCTGAATCTCAATTACGTTTTCTGGAGTAAAAAAATGATATGAACCGTCAATATGCGATTTGAATTTTACTCCTTCCTCTTTAATTTTTCTATTTGCTGATAGGGAATACACTTGATAACCGCCAGAATCAGTCAAAATATTTCTGTCCCAATTCATAAATTTATGCAACCCACCCGCTTTTTCCAAAATTTGGGTTTGTGGTCGTAAATACAAATGGTAGGTATTTCCAAGTATAATATCAGGATTAATTTCGTCTTTTAATTCTCGCTGATGCACACCTTTTACAGAGGCCACTGTTCCAACAGGCATAAATATTGGAGTTTCAATAACTCCATGATCTGTCGTGATGGTTCCAGCTCTTGCCTGCGACTGGGCATCTGTTGCTAATAAATCAAACTTCATAGGTACATTTTTCAAGGGCAAATATAGGCTAATTTGAAAATTAGTCTCATAAATAGTTCAAAAAATTAAAGCTATTTTATGATTTTTATTAGGGCGTGTCCCCACCTCCTCTATCGTTACGGTGCGGTCAGGCTGTTCGCTGCACTCTTTTATTCCACTGCGTTCCATAAAAGGATTTCCGCTGCCATCCTTCACGCAAAACAGTTACTAACATTTCTTGACAACTTTCTGTAAATGAACAATTGTTCGCCCTAAAAAAATATAAATATCTCATTATATTTGTGGCAGTTAAACTATTATCAAACAATGAAACCCAACACACAACAACTCACCGATTTAACAATCCAAGTCAGAAGAGACATTCTTCGTATGGTACATGCAGTAAATTCAGGACATCCAGGAGGATCTCTTGGTTGCGCTGAATTCTTAGTTACCCTCTATCAAAACATAATGGAACGCAAACCAGGATTTGATATGGACGGAATTGGAGAAGACTTATTCTTCCTCTCTAACGGTCATATTTCTCCAGTTTTTTACAGTGTTTTAGCTCGAAGTGGTTATTTCCCTGTGGCAGAATTGTCGACCTTCCGGTTAATCAACTCCAGACTCCAAGGACACCCTACCACACACGATGGTTTGCCAGGTGTTCGAATGGCTTCTGGTTCACTAGGACAAGGTTTATCGGTTGCAATTGGCGCAGCTCAAGCTAAAAAATTGAATAACGATTCCCACTTGGTTTATTCACTTCATGGCGATGGCGAAATGCAAGAAGGTCAAAACTGGGAAGCCATCATGTATGCTTCAGCAAAAAAAGTAGACAACCTTATTGCTACCATCGATTTAAACGGAAAACAAATTGACGGTTCAACCGATGAAGTATTAGCAATGGGAAGTCTTCGTGCAAAATTTGAAGCCTTTGATTGGGAAGTTTTAGAAATTACACAAGGAAATTCAATCGAAGCAATTATTATCGGAATGGCAGATGCTAAAACCAGAACTGGAAAAGGAAAACCAGTCTGTGTGTTATTGCATACCGAGATGGGTAATGGTGTAGATTTTATGATGTATAGTCACGCATGGCATGGAAAAGCACCTAACGACGACCAACTATTAGCTGCATTAAGTCAAAATTATACCGAAGGCGAAAGCGATTACTAAATAATTACGAATTATAAATTGTGAATTTCATGATTATTTAATTTAAATCTTTCAATCAAGAAAAAAAATGAAAAAATATACCAACACAGGAAGTAAAGATACTCGCTCGGGATTTGGAGCAGGAATGACCGAATTAGGACAAAAAAATGAAAATGTAGTAGCACTTTGTGCTGACTTAATTGGTTCGTTAAAATTTGACGATTTCCAAAAAAACCATCCAGAACGATTTTTCCAAATTGGAATCGCAGAAGCCAACATGATTGGAATTGCAGCAGGACTGACCATTGGAGGTAAAATTCCTTTTACAGGAACATTTGCCAACTTTTCAACTGGACGTGTTTATGACCAAATTAGACAGTCGGTTGCTTATTCCGAAAAAAACGTAAAAATATGTGCGTCGCATGCAGGATTGACTTTAGGTGAAGATGGGGCAACTCACCAAATTTTAGAAGATATTGGATTGATGAAAATGCTACCCGGAATGACCGTAATTAATACCTGTGATTATAATCAAACCAAGGCAGCTACACTTGCAATTGCTGATTTTCACGGACCCGTTTATTTACGATTTGGACGCCCAGTAGTGCCTAACTTTATGCCAGCCGACGAACCTTTCGTAATTGGAAAAGCATTGGTATTAAATGAAGGTACCGATGTAACTATCGTGGCTACTGGCCATTTAGTTTGGGAAGCACTTCTTGCCGCAGAAGCGTTGGAAGCTAAAGGAATCTCCGCAGAGGTGATCAACATTCACACCATTAAACCATTGGACGAAGCCGCTATATTAAAATCTGTGGCCAAAACAGGCTGTATCGTTACCGCTGAAGAACACAATATTCTTGGCGGACTTGGAGAAAGCATTTCTAGAGTTTTAGCGCTTAACAATCCATTACCTCAAGAGTTTGTTGCCGTTCAAGATACTTTTGGCGAAAGTGGAACACCAGCCCAATTAATGGAAAAATATAAATTGAATAATCAAGCAATTGAAACTGCTGCCGAGAAAGTTTTGAAAAGAAAATAAGTTTCAAATTTTATATAAAAAAATCCCGTTTCGAATTGAAACGGGATTTTTTTATTTCTTAATGATTGTCTTTGTCCAAATAGTTTGGAATTCCATCTCCATCCGTATCGGGAAAAATTAATGTACCATCAGGATTTTTTACAATTTCGTTTTTAGTCATATAATTATCGCCGTCATCATCCACATCATACATGTTGGCAAAAGTATCGGAATCAGAATCATAATCTTCTGGTTTTTGATTGGGCACTGAAGGATTTACCTCGTCTTTTGATAAAATTCCATCTCGATCATGATCTCTGTAACGGACATTTTTTAGTTTGAATGAAAAAATTAATGGCGAATATTGTGGAATCAACGCTGATGGAATCGCATTAAAATAAGCCAATCCAGAAGGAACAAATAGCACTCCTACCCCAAAATCTGCAAACTGTGTTGGATTTGGTCCCACAGTAGTGTCAAAAGTTCCCGACTTGAATAACGGAATAATTTCAGACCATCCTTGAATTACCGCTTGCAATTGAAACCACAAAGGTGTAGGAGAATTATCAAATTGAACCTTATCTAACCGACGCCCTTCATAAGATACATAAGCAGAGTCAACCGATGTAGGTCGCAACGCATTTCCTTCTCTAATTTTCAAATAATATACTTTATAATCAACGACATCTTCTTCATCAGTGCTAGTTACTGTTTTAAACTGTAAAGGATAATCGGTCTGATTTCTAATGGATAATTCTGTTCCGCCGGGTTCGATTTCAGTAAAGGTCACATTGAAATCAGCATCAACAGTCATAAAATGCGTGTCAATAAATTGATCAATCGAATCAATATCCTTTTCATATTGTTCAGAAAAGTCTTTTTTGGTCTCAGTAGTATCGCTGTCACTACCGCTGCACGAGGCAATTACGATTCCGATACTTATAAATAAAAATAATTTGAAAAAATTGTTCATTATTAGCGTAATTTTAAGGGCGCAAGATACAATATTGATTTATTTTTGTAAACAATTTAACTTTGAATTTAGAAAAAACATGAGAGTTGACAAATATTTATGGTGCATTCGTTACTACAAAACCAGAAATATGGTGACCGAAGCAGGAAAAAAAAACCATATTACAGTAAATGGACAAGTGGCTAAACCATCAAAAGAGGTTTTTCCTACGGACAAAATTACGTTTAGAAAAGATCAAATTACGCAGCAAATAATCGTTTTAGAAATTCCACCTAATCGAGTTAGCGCAAAATTAGTTGACCTCTATCGCAAAGATGAAACCCCTATGGAAGTCTATCAGCATCTAGAACTATTAAAACTATCCAAAGAGCATTATCGAAAAAATGGAGAAGGCCGACCAACCAAAAAGGACCGCCGCGACATCGATCAGTTTGGAAATGAAATTCAGGAGGAAAATACCTCAGACTAATTTCTAGAGTGCCAAATTAATTAAAAAACAATGCTTTTATTTATCTTTGAAAAAAAATAGTTCCAATGAGCAACAACCACATTCTTAACCACCAAGAGATTGAACACAAAATCAGAAGAATAGCTTATCAGATATACGAAACTTTTGTGGACGAACAAGAAATAGTTATTGCAGGAATCGCTTCAAACGGGAGCATTTTTGCTAAAAAAATAGCGGTTCAATTAGAAGCCATATCTCCTATAAAAGTGACCTTGTGCGAGGTGTTTATTAATAAACTTAACCCTAACCAACCCGTTACTACTTCCCTTCCAAGAGAATTGTACCAAAACAAAGGATTGGTTCTAGTAGACGATGTTTTAAATTCAGGAACAACCTTAATATATGGGGTCAAACATTTTCTAGACGTTCCCTTAAAAAAAATGAAAACGGTAGTATTGATTGATCGTAATCACAAAAAATACCCTGTAAAAGCAGATTTTAAGGGACTTTCTCTATCTACATCATTGTTAGAACACGTGAATGTTGTTTTCGAAAACGGTAATGATTGCGCATATTTAAGCTAAAATAGCTAGAATTTCAGCCACAATTTGCTCTGGAGATTTAGCATCCACCACCACACTGTATTGAGCTTGATGATAGTAATAGCTTCGATCAAAAAGATGCTTAGCAATAAACTCTTTCTGCTCTACTTCAGTTTTATTAGCTAATAATGGTCTGTTAGAATTCGAAGAAGAAATGCGTTCTAGCAAAGTTTCAATTGATGCTTTTAAATAAATTGCAATTACATTTTCGCCAAAAAACAATTCATGATTTGAGAAATAACAAGGCGTTCCACCTCCCAAACTTAAAATCATAGATTGGTTGGTTTGCATAATTTGTTGCACTATTTGGTGCTCTATTTTTCTAAATAAAAGTTCTCCTTTACTCTCGAAAATAGCAGTAACAGAACTATTCAGTTCTTTTTCAATTTGAGAATCTAGATCTAAAAAAGGAATACCAGTTGCCTCACCAACCAATTTACCGATTGTTGACTTTCCTGACCCCATATAACCGAGTAAAATAACTTTTATCATTGAAATAAAACCTTACAAACTAAGGCATTAAAGGTAAATAGTAAAAAAAGACAAATTTAAAAGAAATTTGCTTTGAAAAATAAATAATAACACCTTATATTTGCACCCGCGTTCAAGAAATGAAAAATGACTCGATAGCTCAGTTGGTAGAGCACATCACTTTTAATGATGGGGTCCTGGGTTCGAGCCCCAGTCGGGTCACAATTTTACCTATTTCTTGAACACTAGACTCGATAGCTCAGTTGGTAGAGCACATCACTTTTAATGATGGGGTCCTGGGTTCGAGCCCCAGTCGGGTCACGAAAAAGTTGTTCGCCACAGGCGGATGACTTTTTTCATTTTAGGCCACGTGGAGAAACGGTAGACTTGCCATCTTGAGGGGGTGGTGCTCGTAAGGGCGTGTGGGTTCAAATCCCACCGTGGTCACGAATAAAAAGAAATCCAAATAAAACAATCAAGCTTGCTTGAAATTGTTTTATTTGGATTTCTTTTTTCAAAGCGGAGCTTTTTTGGGAAGGACGAAGTCAATCCCACGTGAAATTTTAAAAAATTTATCTTTCATTTCAAATACATTTTTATTCAATGCCACTTTTTAAAAAGGAATTCTAATTACTTTCTATTATAAAATTAATTTGAAAACGATAACTAGCATCTATAAAATCTTTAATTAATTACAGTAGGTTTTAATGCCTTACTTTTATTTTATTTGAAATAATTCAAAATATCTAACTATTAATCCTTACTTTTGTTTAACGAATTTATGCAAAAGATGAACAACGTAAAAAATATATTTAGCATCAAAGACCTTGAAAATATTTCAGGCATCAAAGCTCACACCATTAGAATATGGGAAAAACGATACAATGTATTGGCACCTATGCGCTCTGATACGAATATTCGCTACTATGATTTACCGAATTTACAGAAATTATTAAACATCACCCTACTCCACGACCATGGGTACAAAATTTCTAGAATTGCTAAAATAGCAGAAGAAAAAATTCCAGATATGGTTCGGGAAATTATTACTGAAAAAAGCGTAAAAAACCATGCCATCTCCTCTTTTAAAATAGCAATGATGAATTTTGATCAAACGCTATTTTTTAATACCTATAATGAGTTACTTGCCAAAAAAAGTTTTAGAGAGGTATTTTACGAGGTCATAATTCCGCTAATGAATGAAATTGGGTTGTTATGGCAAACCGATACTATAACCCCAGCACACGAACATTTTATTACCTATTTAATTAAGCAAAAGTTACTAATAAATACAGAAAAATTACAGGTTTTAGAGCCTACAAAAACGGATAAAGTTTTCGTATTGTATCTCCCGTCAAATGAAATTCACGAGTTAGGAATCATGTACCTCAACTACGAAGTACTTTTTCATGGATACAAAACAATATACCTGGGCGAAAGTATTCCTTTAGAGAGTTTAATAGATGTAAAAAAGTATTTTGACACTATTGTTTTCATTTCCTACCTCACAGTAGAACCAAACAAGGATGAAATCAATGCTTATATCGCAAAAATGAATGCTGAAGTTGTATCGGATAACCAAACTCAACTATGGCTTTTGGGGAGAATGGTTCAATTTATTGATCCAAAACTTATTCAACCAAACACGACCCTATTTAATTCCATTGATGGATTGGTAGCTAATCTTTAATCCCTAAATTTGCTTTTTATAATTTCGTATGAACAAAAACATAAAAATAA
Source organism: Flavobacterium sp. (assembly GCA_044231345.1). Lineage (GTDB taxonomy): Bacteria > Bacteroidota > Bacteroidia > Flavobacteriales > Flavobacteriaceae > Flavobacterium. The sequence continues at coordinate 4,325 of JBIHZQ010000025.1, read as the reverse complement.
TCGGTTCAGGGTTTTCTTCATTGGCAGCAGCCAGTTATTTAGCTCAAAAAGGGCACACCGTAACTGTATATGAAAAAAACGAAACAGTGGGTGGCCGTGCAAGACAATTAAAAAGAGAGGGATTTACCTTTGATATGGGACCAAGCTGGTATTGGATGCCTGATGTTTTTGAACGATTTTTTGGCGATTTTAATAAAAAACCTTCTGATTATTACGAATTAATAAAACTCTCTCCTGCCTACAGGGTCTATTACGGAATTGAGGATTTTATTACTATCGGTGATAACTTACCCGAAATCATAAACACGTTTGAATCCATTGAAAAAGGGAGCGGTAAGGTTTTAGAAGAATTTATGGCAGAAGCACAAAGTAATTACAATATTGCTATTAAAGACTTAGTTTACCGGCCAGGTGTCTCCCCTCTAGAACTAATTACTTTAGAAACTGCCAAAAAAGTTGGACAGTTTTTCAGTACAATAAGTCGAGATGTACGAAAAAAGTTTAAAAACGAACGACTCATCCAAATATTAGAATTTCCAGTTTTGTTTCTTGGAGCCAAACCGTCCGACACTCCTTCCTTTTATAGTTTTATGAATTATGCCGATTTTGGTATGGGGACATGGCATCCAAAAACAGGAATGCATGATGTGATTTCAGCGATGGTCTCTATGGCAACTGAATTAGGAGTTACTTTTAAGACCAATTCTAATGTAGAAAAAATTGTAGTCGAAAATAATAAAGCCGTTGCACTAATAGTAAATAATGAAATTGAATATGCAGACATCATCCTGAGCGGTGCCGATTATCATCATACAGAAACGTTACTAGAGAAAAAATACCGAGCCTATTCAGAACAATATTGGGACAGCCGAGTATTTGCGCCTTCCTCGTTATTGTTTTATGTAGGATTTAATAAAAAAATTAAAAATATCACTCATCACGCACTCTTTTTTGACGTCGATTTTAAGCAACATGCCATCGATATTTACGACCAACCTAAATGGCCAAGCGAACCGCTTTTTTACGCTAATTTTCCCTCGATTACAGACCAAACGGCAGCGCCTGAAGGAATGGAATCTGGATTCTTTTTGATACCATTAGCACCAGGAATTGAAGATTCAGAGGCATTAAGAGAAGTCTATTTTGAAAAAATAATTTCACGTTTTGAAACGTTAACCAATCAAGATATCAGAAATAGTATTATATTTAAACAATCTTTTTGCAAAAATGATTTTGTATCTGAATACAATTCCTATAAAGGGAATGCCTATGGTATGGCAAATACGCTACTACAAACGGCATTTTTAAGACCAAAATTGAAAAGTAAAAAGGTGACTAATTTATTTTTTACTGGTCAATTAACTGTTCCTGGACCAGGGGTGCCGCCCGCATTAATTTCAGGAAAATTAGTAGCCGAATTAATTGAGAAATCTATATAATTTATGAAATCTATTTTTGATAAAGTATCTTTTGATTGCAGCAGAAATGTTACAAAAACCTACAGTACATCTTTCTCTGCAGCCGTGAACATGCTTTCTCCCACTATTCGTCAAGATATTTACAACATCTATGGATTTGTTCGATTTGCTGATGAAATCGTTGATAGCTTTCATGACTATAATAAAGAAGAATTATTTGCGCTTTTTGAAACCGATTTAGAGTTAGCACTTTCTAACAAGATTAGCCTAAATCCAATATTAAATTCTTTTCAACATACGGTAAATAGCTACGAAATTCCAAAAGAATTAATTGATGCTTTTATGAAAAGTATGAAATTAGATTTAACAAAAACAGAATATAAAACTAACGACGAGTACCAAGAATACATCTATGGTTCAGCTGATGTTGTGGGACTTATGTGTCTCAAGGTTTTTGTTAAAGGCGATGAAATTGCCTACGACCAACTTAAAAATGCTGCCATGCGATTGGGTTCTGCTTTTCAAAAAGTAAATTTTCTTCGTGACTTAAAGGCTGATTTTGAGGACTTAAGTCGGACCTATTTTCCAAACACCGACTTAAATCAACTGGACGAGGTTTCAAAACTTAAGATAGTTGAAGAAATTGAAGCCGATTTCAAAGCGGGTTACGAAGGAATTGTTGGTTTGCCAATTGAGGCAAAATTTGGAGTATATACCGCTTTCGTTTACTATAAAAAACTACTTTCAAAATTAAAGAAAACTCCATCATATGAGATAAAAAACACTCGAATTCGTGTTTCAAACTATCAAAAATATGGGCTTTTTGCTAAATGTTATTTTACCTATAAGTTAAATATTATTTAATAATTTAAAACTATGTGGTTGTATATAATTGTATTTTTTATTACTTTTTTTATCATGGAATTTATGGCTTGGTTTAGTCATAAATATATTATGCATGGTTTTTTATGGTCACTGCATGCTGACCATCACAAAAAAGATCACGATTCTTGGTTTGAAAGAAACGACGCCTTTTTCCTATTTTATGCAGTGGTGAGTATGGGTTTCTTTTTCCTTTGGGAAAAAGGGATTGTGGCAACTGGATTAGCCATTGGTCTTGGAATTTTTGCTTATGGCCTGGCCTATTTTATTGTACATGATATTTTTATTCATCAGCGATTTAAATTATTCAGAAATGCCAATAGTACCTATGCTAAAGCGATTAGAAGAGCACACAAAATGCATCACAAACATACTGGAAAGGAAGAGGGTGAATGTTTTGGAATGCTCCTGGTTCCGTTTAAATATTTCAAAAAATAAAAAAAGCGTTCTAATGGAACGCTTTTTTATTTAACCTAATAACTAACTTAACTATATTACTTACTCAATAATTCTTGTAAAGGTTTTAGCTGTTCTAAATTAATATTAGAACTTTGTAAAGCCGTAATCATATTCATAACAGCACTTGGATTCATGTCCTTTCCTAAAATTCGTACAATTGCGAATCCGTTTTCTTTTTTATTAGCAAAAAACACAAATTCACTAATATGTTCGTCGTCGCCCACAAAAGAAACAGACGCCCCTTCTTTACCGGATCCAATTTTCATTAATTGTTGGTACTTCTCGTCTTTTAATATTGATGAAACTTTAGCACGTTCAACTTCAAATTCATTAGTATTAGATGCGTTTAATTTGAATGCCAAAATATTCATTTTATCAAAGGAAGCTAATGCAGATGCCTGTTCTTTTGAAAGTTTTTTTTGATCAATATTCAAAATACTTGGAGAAATATCTAAAGCGATAAAATTTTTATTTTCTGTGTTTTCTACATAATATTTTTGCAACGATGGCTCATTGGCACAACTAAACAAAAATAAAAAAAGGAAAACTGATAGGTGTGATTTCACTTTCATTTTACTTTCTAGTTTTAGCGGCTTTTTTTAATTCATCTCCACCTGGAAGACGCATTTTATCCGTTAGGACTGAAATCTCATTCAAATCAAAATCACCCGTTAATGACATTAATACAGTTTGATTTCCTTTAGAATTACCTTCCATAAACATAAGTAATTCTTTGATTTGAGCATCTTTAGCGCCAGAACGTACGACAATTTTAATATTTCTACCTCCATCGTTTACTCGCATTAACTCCTCTAATCCTACTGTTTTTATATATTTTTCAGCAGTGGCTTTCATCTCGGCAGTAACTCTAGTACTGGCGGTGGTAAATACTTTAAGATTGTCTAATTTTTTTATTAAATTCATGTACTTCTGAGAATCTTTGTCAGTGGTGTCCATTTTTACTTTACTCATTAATTCGAACATTTTCTTGTTCACAATAATGGACGTAACATCATCCTGGCCATCAAATTTATCGAAAGCACTTTGCGAAAAAGCGACCACTGGCATTAAAATAACTACGAGTACTAAAACAATTTTTTTCATGATTTCTATTTTTATTATTAATTTTTACTCTGATAAAACAATACTGATAAAAGATTCAGAGTCTCTTTTTCAATTTTCAAAAAACACTTTCCTTTTTGCAGTTTCGAATTCACCAATATAGTGAACGCTTTCTATTCCAACATTGACGTTTTCAGACAAAAGTGCCAATGCCTTCTGGGTAGCTACAAATGCTGCTTCTGGATTTTCATAAGTGCCATAGCTTGAATCTGTTGAAGAATTCGCAACAAAAAAATAACCAATTCCAATAAAAATAACAAGAGAAGCTGCAATTGATCTCCAAAGAATTGCATGATTTTTTTGCTTATTTTTTAGTGGCAACAAAAGTTCTGGCTGGAATTTTTGCAATTTAACTTGGCCAAAATAATTAAATAATGGAGCATAATGTTCCAAATGCTGCGCAACATTGGAAGAAGAAAAATAAACTCTCAATTCGTTTTCTTC
>JBIHZQ010000024.1:0-24284 GCA_044231345.1 Flavobacterium sp. | reverse complement strand
CTCAAGATGAAAAAAGCAGAAAATAGCATTGTTGGAATTTCAATTGGAGATTTAAACGGCATCGGAAGCGAAGTCATACTAAAAACTTTCGAGGATTCGCGAATGCTCGAATTCTGCACACCCGTAATTTTTGCCAATGTAAAAATCCTTTCTTTTGTAAAAAAAACATTCGAATCTACTTCCGCTTTGCACGGCATTGATTCATTGGACCAAATGGTTTTGGGTAAAATAAATGTATTAAATGTTTGGCGTGATAATTTTGACATCAATTTTGGAACTAGTGATGAAAAAGCGGGTGAATATGCAATAAAATCCTTTGTTGCAGCAACAAAGGCTTTAAAAGAAGGGAAAATAGATGTTTTGGTTACCGCACCCATCAATAAAAATAACATTCAATCTGCTGATTTTAAATTTCCAGGACATACGGACTATTTAGATCAAGAATTAGAAGGAAATGCGTTGATGTTAATGGTTCAAGATTCACTTCGAATTGGGTTATTGACAGATCATATTCCAGTAAATGAAGTAGCAAAACACCTTACAGAAGCCTTGATTAAGCAGAAAATAGAAACAATAAACCAGACCTTAATTCAGGATTTTAGCATCAATAAACCTAAAATTGCTGTCTTAGGATTGAATCCCCATTGTGGTGACGGAGGGGTGATTGGAAAAGAAGACGATGAAATAATAAAACCAACCATTAAGAAGTTGTTCGAAAAAGGAATATTGGCATTTGGCCCTTATGCAGCAGATGGGTTTTTTGGCAGTGGCCAATATGAAAAATACGATGCCATAATTGCAACCTACCACGATCAGGGATTGATTCCGTTCAAAACACTTTCGTTTGGTAATGGGGTTAATTACAGCGCGGGACTCAATAAAATAAGAACTTCGCCAGACCATGGAACCGCCTATGAAATCGCTGGAAAAGGAATTGCTGATCCCAATTCGTTCAAAGAAGCCGTTTATTTGGCTTTAGACATTTTACATTCCAGAGGTCAGTATCAGGAAATTTCAGCTAAGCCCCTGAAAACGAGATAAAAAAAGTAAAAAACAAAAAAAGTAAATATCTCTTTTGATATTACGATAATTTTATATCTTTGCACTCCTATTTCCATGATTTGGATTTAGGAAAAATGGTTGTTACGATGAAAAAGCTAAATGAATTTTTTATTCCATTTATTGGATTAAAACTAGGAAAACACCAGTTTGAGTATCAAATAGATAAAGCGTTCTTTGATTTTTTTGAATATGACGAGTTTGAAAGTTCAAACATCAAAGTTAACTTAGTACTAGAGAAAAAAAGTACGATGTTAGAGCTTAATTTCAAACATAAAGGAACTATTTTCGTGCCTTGTGATTTAACAAATGAAATGTTTGACCTTCCAATAAAAGGAAAACTTAGATTAGTTGTCCAGTTTGGTGAGGAATTTAATGATGATAATGATGAATTATTGATTTTGCCTCATGGTGAGCATCAAATTGATGTTTCGCAATTAATTTATGAGATGATCGCACTTTCAGTACCGTTCAAAAAAATTCATCCAGGAATAAAAGAAGGAACTCTCAATACAGCGGGACTTCAAAAACTGAATGAACTCAAAGTCAAAGAGACAAAAGAAAAAAAGAATACAGAAATTGAAAATATTGACCCACGTTGGGACAAATTAAAACAACTATTAACGGATAAATAATATAGTAAGATGGCGCATCCTAAGAGAAAAATCTCCAAAACAAGAAGAGATAAAAGAAGAACACATTATAAAGCTACAGTAGCTCAAATTGCTACATGTCCTATCACTGGAGAAGCACATTTATACCACAGAGCCTACTGGCATGAAGGTAAAATGTATTACAGAGGACAGGTTGTTATTGACAAGCAAGTTGCTGTTGCATAATACACTATACTAGTTAATTATAAACTCTCACCATGTGGGAGTTTTTTTTATTGAATAAAACCTTAACAACAAAAAGCATTGATTAAATCTATTTGATTTAATTATTTTTTTGTAATTTCCACCACTCTTTAGTTCGAGAAGTTGGAAAAAATTGAAATAAAATGAATAAAATTACAGCTGCAATTACTGCCGTTGGCGGATATGTCCCAGAATATGTGTTGTCTAACCAGGTATTAGAAACAATGGTCGACACCAACGACGAATGGATTACTTCCCGAACTGGAATTAAAGAAAGAAGAATATTAAAAGAAGCAGGTCAAGGAACTTCTTATCTTGCCATAAAAGCAGCAAAAAATTTATTGGAAAAAAATAACATTGATCCAAAAGAAATTGATTTAGTAATCATGGCGACCGCTACTCCAGACATGCTTGTAGCTTCAACGGGAGTTTATGTAGCCACACAAATAGGAGCCGTAAACGCATTTTCATACGATCTTCAAGCTGCTTGTTCTAGCTTTTTGTTTGGAATGTCAACCGCATCAGCTTACATAGAATCAGGAAGATATAAAAAAGTATTGCTAATTGGCGCCGATAAAATGTCATCAATTATTGATTATACTGACAGAACTACGTGCATTATCTTTGGAGATGGAGCAGGAGCAGTTCTGTTTGAACCAAATCTTGAAGGACTTGGGTTGCAAGATGAAATTATGAAATCTGATGGAATTGGACGTGATTTTCTAAAAATGGACGCTGGAGGTTCGATTTTACCCCCTTCAGCAGCAACCGTAGAAAATAAACAGCATTTCATTTTTCAAGATGGAAAACAAGTATACAAGTATGCAGTTACTGGAATGGCAGACGTGAGTGAAAAAATAATGCAACGAAATAATTTATCCGAAGCAGATGTAGATTGGTTAGTAGCGCACCAGGCAAATAAAAGAATTATTGACGCAACGTCAAGTAGAATGGGGGTTGATGATTCAAAAGTGTTGATTAATATTGAAAAATATGGAAATACAACTTCAGCTACCTTACCTTTGTTGTTATTCGATTATGAGAAAAAATTAAAAAAAGGAGATAATTTAATCTTTGCTGCTTTTGGAGGTGGATTCACTTGGGGATCTATTTATCTAAAATGGGCTTATGATACAAAATAAACTAAACCAAATATAAAATTATGGATATTAGAGAAATTCAAAACCTAATCAAATTTGTAGCAAAATCTGGAGCTACTGAAGTAAAATTAGAAATGGGAGACATCAAAATCACCATTAAAACTACTAATGAAGCCTCGGCCCCTGAGATTACTTATGTGCAACAAGCTCCCGCGAGCCAAGCACTTCCTCAAGTTGCCACAACACAAGCAATTGTTCCAGTTACCCCATCAGCTCCTGCCGATGAAAATGCTAAATACATTACAGTAAAATCTCCAATTATTGGAACCTTTTACAGAAAACCTTCTCCAGATAAACCCATGTTTGTTGAAGTAGGAAGCACGATTGCTAAAGGAGATGTTTTGTGCGTAATTGAAGCAATGAAATTATTCAACGAAATTGAATCGGAAGTTTCTGGTAAAATTGTTAAAATTCTAGTTGACGATATGTCTCCTGTAGAATTTGACCAACCTCTATTTTTAGTAGATCCATCATAAGAAATTGTAAATTTTGAATGATGAAATATCATTATTTGAAGTAATTTAAAACTTAAAATTCAATAGTTAAAATTTCAAAAAAGATGTTTAAAAAAATACTAATTGCCAATAGAGGAGAAATTGCACTTCGCGTAATTCGAACGTGTAGAGAAATGGGAATCAAAACAGTAGCCGTATATTCTACGGCTGATGCAGAAAGTCTCCATGTTAAGTTTGCTGACGAAGCGGTTTGTATCGGACCCCCACCAAGCAATCTTTCATATCTGAAAATGTCAAATATTATTGCCGCTGCAGAAATTACAAATGCTGACGCAATTCACCCAGGATATGGTTTCTTGTCTGAAAATGCTAAATTTTCTAAGATTTGTCAAGAACACGGAATAAAATTTATTGGTGCTTCACCAGAAATGATTGATAGAATGGGCGATAAGGCCTCCGCTAAAGCAACAATGATTGAAGCAGGAGTACCTTGCGTGCCAGGTTCTGTAGGGATTTTAGATTCCTACGAACAAGCCGCCTCAATTGCTAATGAATTTGGATACCCTGTCATGCTAAAAGCTACAGCAGGAGGGGGTGGAAAAGGAATGCGCGCCGTTTGGAAAGAAGAAGATTTATTGAAAGCTTGGGAAGGTGCTCGTCAAGAGTCAGCTGCTGCTTTTGGAAATGACGGAATGTATTTGGAAAAATTAATCGAAGAACCTCGACATATTGAAATTCAAGTTGTTGGAGATTCTTATGGTAAAGCATGCCATCTTTCAGAAAGAGATTGCTCAGTACAACGCCGCCATCAAAAATTAACAGAAGAAACTCCTTCGCCATTCATGACGGATGAATTGCGAACTAAAATGGGAGATGCTGCCGTAAAAGCAGCAGAATATATTAAATACGAAGGAGCAGGAACAGTAGAGTTTCTAGTAGACAAACACCGTAATTTCTATTTTATGGAAATGAATACGCGTATTCAAGTTGAACATCCTATCACTGAACAAGTAATCGATTACGATTTAATTCGCGAACAAATTATGGTTGCCGCTGGAATTCCAATTTCAGGTAAAAATTACTTACCTCAATTGCATGCAATCGAATGCCGAATTAATGCAGAAGATCCTTATAATGATTTCCGTCCTTCGCCAGGAAAAATCACTACATTACACACTCCCGGAGGACATGGAGTTCGAATTGATACCCACGTCTATTCTGGATATACCATTCCTCCAAATTACGATTCCATGATAGCTAAGTTGATCACCACTGCGCAAACTCGTCAAGAGGCTATCAATAAAATGAAACGAGCGTTAGATGAATTTGTGATTGAAGGAATCAAAACAACGATTCCATTCCACAGACAATTAATGGACGAACCACAATATGTATCGGGAAATTATACCACTGCTTTTATGGACACTTTCAAAATGAAGGAATTAGTATAACAGTCAGAATAATTCATAAAAAAATCCCGAAGTATTTCGGGATTTTTTTATGATAACTGATTGATTACAATCCTAATTTCTTAGCAATTGCACTTGGAACACCCGCTTTGTGAAGAAGTAGTGCAGTAGTTTTGTACTGCACAAAAGCTTTGGTCATGAACAAATACCCTTTGTAATCATTACTAGCTCCCCATGAATTTTTTACAATATAATACTCTTTCCCGTTTTGGTCTTTAGACAAACCCACAATGTGCATTCCATGATCGTCAGTAGTCGTATAATTGTCAAAAGCTCTTTGACGCAATTCTTCTGTAATGACCATTTCATTTTTTGGCCCATTGAATAAATCCGCTTTTTCTTCTGCAGTCATTTCCTCTGCTTTTTTCTCAGGAACAAAGGCTACTCCGTTTTTCCAACTGAAACTTTTTTCACTCACATCACCGGCCCAAGCTACTGAATATCCAGATTTAAGCGCAGCATCAATGACATCGGTAAGCTCGTTTACTTTTACATTATACACTTGATCAAAAGACCAGTTGTCTGGAACCATTAATACAAATTTTGTATAGTATGGATATTCTTGTAAAGAAGAAATTTCTACATAGTCATCGGCATTAATCCCAATTACTTCTTTCGCAAATGTTTCTGGGGTATATTTTTTCCCATTATAATCAAATGATTTTGGAGCTTGTCCCAAATAAGAATCAATTACGGCAGTATAGGCTTTTTCCCAGTTTGGGGTCAATTCCCCGTTTGGATTTTTAATGGTTGCGGCCAATACCGCTTCTAAAATAGCGGCCATTTCTGCAAACTTATTTTTCTCAGTTCCATAGTTAAGTCCAGTATAAACCATTTGTGGAACGGCACCATATTTTTTATACATATTAATAACATCATGAAATGCCCCTCCATCCCCTAATGCAACAGCACCGTGCATGCGAACGTAGTTTCTTCCCTTTTCAATGTAGGCGTTTCTAGCCGAATATATTTGCGAAATCTCAACCGGTTTTTTTCCCATACGAATCATTTCAGATTCTAAAAAAGAATTAGCTGAATAACTCCAACACGTACCGGATGATCCTTGATTTTTTATCGAGGTGTTTTCTAAATTGATGACATCAGTGAATTTAAAAGCACTTTTACTGTTTTCACTAGCATTTACTTTAAGTGAATTTACTAAGTTGTCTTGAGCAAAACTCGCACTCATTCCTATAAATAGTGCCGATGCAACACAAAGGGATTTCATTTTAATTGGATACATAATATTGATTGTTTTTAGTTGTAATATTGGTATAAAAAAAATAATAATTGTTACAATTTTATAACGTTTCTTTAAGCCATTTGTAAAACTCACGCTGCCATACTTGTGCATTTTGTGGTTTCAAAACCCAGTGATTTTCTTCTGGGAAATATAAAAATCTACTTTTTATTCCGCGCAACTGGGCTGCCTGAAACGCTTCTTGTGATTGCCCGATTGGGACTCTAAAATCCATTCCGCCTTGGATGATTAATATTGGGGTATTCCACTTTTCAACATGACTTGCTGGATTGAAATCAGTGTAGGCTTTTTGAGCTATTAGATTATCTTTTTCCCAGTAAGCACCCCCAAAATCCCAGTTGTTAAAAAATACTTCTTCGGTGGTTCCCAACATACTTTGCGTATTAAAAACGCCGTCGTGAGCAATAAAAGTCTTAAATCGGTTGTTGTGAATCCCAGCTAAATAAAAGGCTGAATAACCTCCGTAACTTGCGCCAACACAACCTAATCTTGCTTTGTCAACATAGTTTTCTTTTGCCACATCATCAATCGCTGAGAGGTAATCGTTCATCACTTGTCCGCCCCAATCTTTGCTGATTTGTTCGTTCCATGCTACGCCATGTCCATGCATTCCTCTTCGGTTTGGTGCCACAATAACATATCCGTTAGCAGCCATTAATTGAAAATTCCATCGAAACGAGTAAAATTGGGTTAAGGGTGATTGTGGTCCGCCTTGGCAATATAAAAGGGTTGGATATTTTTTTGAAGCATCAAAATTAGGAGGTAAAATGACCCAAACTAACATTTTTTTACCGTCGGTTGTGGTTACATATCTTCGTTCGGTTTTGCTTAACGCTAATGTTGAGTAGGTGGCAGTATTTACATTCGATAGTTGATCCCATACTTTTTTCTTCAAATCATACGAATATAATTCAGCTGCATGGTTCATGTCAGATCGAGTTAAAATGATTTTATCACCAGCCATTCCAACTAATCCTGAAACGTCAAAATCACCATTGGTAACTTGAACCACCTGCGGCATTTTTTTTGTTAGCCCTGGGAAATCTACTTCAAATAACTGAAGCGTTCCGTCAATTGGCGCTTGAAAATAGACTTTTTTTCCATCTTTACTCCAAATAAAACTTTCTACACTTCCGTCCCAATTTGCCGTAAGGTTCACATTTGCCCCTTTGAAATTGACAACAATGTCGTTTTTGTCGGCTTCGTAACCATCGCGTTTCATTTGCAACCACGATAAATTTCCATCGGGGGAAAATAGCGGATTGGTATCGTATCCTAAATTCGACTCTGTTCTATTGCTGGTTTTTCCAGTGGCTAAGTCGTACTCATAGAGGTCTGTATTTGTTGAGATTGCATAGGCAGTACCTGCTTTTTTCTTACAAACATACAGAATACTTTTGCTGTCTGGAGACCAAATATAATCTTCATCGCCACCAAATGGTTTTTGTGGAGAATCAAAATTTTCTCCTTTTAAAATATCAACTCCTACAGCTCCTTCTCTGTTTTCCTTATAAAAAACATGATTGTATTTTCCTTCGTTCCAAGTGTCCCAATGGCGATAATCCAATCCATTATATACCTGAGAATTTGATTTTTCTAATTCTGGATAAAAATCTTTTCCGTGCACTTTTTCAAGTTTCACCTCTTCATTATACACGATATATTTTCCGTCAGGGGATTTATTTTTATCGTTTAATAAAGTTTTATAATCAGTAACTTCCGTGGCAAGTCCGCCAGAAATCGGAACCGTAAAATAGGTACTTTTGGATTTATTTTCTTCTACTGAAGGGGTCGAAACTTTGTATACTATGGTTTTCCCATCAATAGAAATGCCTAAAGGGGTAATTCTTCCTAGTTTCCAAAGCAATTCGGGGGTCATCACTTTTTGCGCTTCACTTGTAGTCATGCTCAGTATTGTTACTATAATAAAAACTAAATTTTTCATATAAATCCTTAATTTTAAAACACTAAAAGTAAGTAATTTTTTGGTATTATTTTATATTAAACATTACCGTAATTTAATTACTTTTGAAATAAAAAACCATGCAGCTGAGTTATTGGGAATTGAAAAATTGGTTTACAAATGTGGACTATACCATTGTAGGAAGCGGGATTGTAGGGTTACACGCGGCATTACGGTTGCGCGAAAGATTTCCAGAAAGTAAGATATTAATCCTCGAAAAGGGAATCTTACCACAGGGAGCAAGTACAAAGAATGCAGGTTTCGCTTGTTTTGGTAGTCTTTCGGAAATTATTGAGGATCTAAAAACACATACAGAAGAAGAAGTTTTTCAATTAGTTCAAAAACGATGGAAAGGATTGCAATTATTGCGAAAGCGGGTGGGCGATGAGGTATTAGATTTCAAACCATTTGGTGGGTACGAATTGTTCTTAAATTCAGATGAAACTGCTTTTTTTGAGTGCCTTAAGAAATTGCCTTTTATTAATGAAATATTACAACCCATTGTCAACGGCCCGGTTTTTTCAAAAGAAATCGACCGATTTGGATTTCAAAAGACCAACGAGTATTTAATTTTTAATCCTTTTGAAGCTCAAATTGATACAGGAAATATGATGCAAAACCTGATAAAGCAGACTTTTGAAAACAATATTTTACTATTAAATCAGCAAACAGTTACTGCTTTTCACGAAAATGAAAATGATGTTGAAGTCGCTTTAGGAGCGTTTAGTTTTAATACCAAAAAATTACTTTTTGCTACCAATGGCTTTGCGTCAGAACTAACAAAAGGACAAGTAAAACCCGCTCGCGCTCAAGTATTAATTACGAAACCGATTCCAAATCTTACGATTAAAGGGACGTTTCATTTTGATAAAGGGTATTATTATTTTAGAAATATTGGTAACCGAGTTTTATTTGGCGGAGGCCGAAATATAGATTTTGAAGGTGAAACTACCACCGATTTACATCAAACGGAACAGATTCAAAACCAACTAGAACGTCTTTTAAAGGAAGTGATTTTACCGAATACTACTTTTGAAATCGACCACCGATGGAGTGGCATTATGGGCTTGGGGACAAGTAAAAACCCAATAGTAGAACCGATTTCAAACCATGTGTATTGTGGGGTTCGATTGGGTGGAATGGGAGTAGCCATTGGAAGTTTAATTGGAACGGAATTAGCCGATTTAATATAATATGTACAATTATGTTTAGAAAAATAATTCGATTGATTGGGAAAGTGGCGGTTTGGTTTTTTGGACTATCCCTATTTTTGGTGGTACTTTTTAAGTTTGTCCCCGTTCCATTCACCCCTTTAATGATTACTCGAGTAATTGAAAAAAAATTAGACGGGAGAGAAATGGTGCACAGTCATGATTGGGTTCCCTTAGAAAAAATTTCGTCTAATTTACAAAAAGCAGTCATTGCAAGTGAGGATGGAATGTTTCTAAAGCATAATGGATTTGATTTTTCTGCTATGCAAAAAGCGTTTAAAAATAATCAAAAAGGAAAACGGTTAAAGGGAGGCAGTACCATCTCGCAACAAACTGCAAAAAATGTCTTTTTGTGGCAGGGTAGAAGTTATGTTAGAAAGGGATTAGAAGCCTATTTTACGGTGTTAATTGAACTAGTTTGGGGTAAGGAACGAATTATGGAAGTCTATTTAAATAGTATAGAAATGGGTGATGGAGTTTATGGTGCTCAAGCCGCATCGGAGTATTGGTATAGAAAAAACGCGGATGCTCTTACCCGCCAAGAAGCCGCTGGTATTGCCGCGATTCTTCCAAATCCTAGATTATATCGAGCCACTAATTCTTCTTCCTATATTTCCCGTCGAAAAGCTAAAATCGTGAAAGTAATGCGCCACATTGGGAAAATTGAATATTAAAACAAAACTCCACAACTAACGGGTGGAGTTTTGTTTTAAGGATTAAATTGCAAAGTGTACTCCGAGGATAATGTTCCTTCCTATATTTGGAATGCCATCGGTTTTTAATCGTGACAAGTGAGAAAAATAGGATTGATCCAATAAATTATTTCCGTTTAAATTCAGCTCAAAAATTCGGCTTCCAACTTTTATTTTTCCACCAAATCCTAGGTTTAGCAACGTGTATTTTGCGGTATTTGTTTCGAAAGCACTACTGTTGTTTTGATTGAAAGTGTGGGATAGATTTAGCATAGCAAAACCATTAGTAAGCCATTTCTTGATTTCAAAATTAGAACGAATAGTGGAGTTCCATTTATTTGCAGGAATTAAAGGTAAAAAATCACCCTGCTCCTTTTTTCCCGTAACGGTTTCAAAACTAGTTTCTATATGAAGCCATTCAATTGGATGGGGATGAAAATGAAGTCCAATTTCCCCTCCATATAATTTGGCATTTGCTTGCGTATATTCATAAACATCATTTTCAGCAATGGTTGTTCCTAAAGGTGAAATAAAAATATAGTCTTTGATGTGATTATAAAAACCAGCCACAAAAAGTTCAAAGTGATCGGTTTGATATTCCAAGTTGATATCGGTTTGAATGTTCTGTTCTTTTTTTAAGTTGGGATTACCAATTTCGTAGCGATTACTTCCTTCATGCACGCCATTTGAGGTTAATTCGGCTAAATTTGGGGCTCTAAATCCACTGGCCAATGTTACTCGAAGGGTTGTTTTTTTATCGATATTTGTTTTATAACCCAAAGATGCATTGATGCTATTGAATTGTTTTTTTAGTGCTTTGAAATACCCTTCTTCAGTACTGATTCCGTTTTCTTCAGTACTGATTTTACGCGTGTCAAATCTCAATCCTGCCTGAAGAATTCCTTTTTCCCAATCATAGTTTGTGGTTCCAAAAATTCCAAAATCAATACTTCGTGCATCAGGAATAAGTAATTCTACCCCATAATTTTTATTGGTTTGAACCATTCCTTGCGTTCCTATTATCGATTCAATTTTCCCATAGGTTGGAAGATTGTATTTCAAGTTGTAATTAAAAGTTTTCAATTTCATTTTTAGCACCGCTTCATTACTGTCTTCAAATTCACTTCGATCATTAAAAACGTATCCAAAATCGGCATCAAGTGAAGAATTTTTAAAATAAAGGTGTTGGTGCGCACTCAAAATATGATTGAATACTTGTTGCTTTGGAAATTCAGGTAACTTGCTAATAGTTTGATTTTCAATTCCATTTTCAGGAATTCCAACATTCAACGCATTAAAATTATACCGTACAGTACTAGAAAATTTTGAGGAGTGGTAGCTAATCCCTGTTTTTAAATCCGATTCATTGAAACGGGTGTTGGTCACTCGATTGGAACCAGCAACGGCATAATCAGAATGGGCTGTATAACTTGCTCTAACTAAATAGTTCCATTTTTCTCCTGATTTTTTTAACCCTAATGTTGAATTGCTCCCGAGTGTGTTTGAAAATAGGCGTTGGCCAAAATCTCCTTCAAATGAATTTTCTTTTGCAAATTTTTCTGGGTTAAAATACAGGACTCCGCCTAATGCATCTGAACCATATAATAAGGAGGCGGGTCCTTTAATAATTTCCACGCTTTCTACCCCTGCATCGTTTAATCCCAGTCCATGTTCGTCTCCGAATTGTTGGTTTTCTAATCGCACTCCTTGAGTATATACCACTACGCGATTTCCACTTAGACCCCGAATTACGGGTTTTCCAATCCCAGTTCCTGTCGAAATTTGACTTACTCCTGGCAGCAAAGCAAGTCCTTCAATTAGAGACACTGCACCTCTATTTTGAAGTGATTTTACCGTTTCAAATTCTACCTTCATTACATTTTGTGATTGTAATTTATGAAACGCTGTGGCTACAATTACTTCATCCATATGAATAACTGTTTCTTCTAAAACTAAAGAAATTGTTGTTAATTTTCCCTCAATTAGTAGCTTTTTTTCAATGGTTTTATATCCCGGGGCTGATACAATTAATAGTGTAGTTCCCAAAGGGACTTGAGACAGAGTAAATTTTCCATTTTCGTCTGTTGCCGATTCCGAATGAATTGAAGGAATCGTTAGTATGGCTGTATTAATAGGCTGATTTTTTGTTGAGGTTATAGTTCCAACAATGGTGTTTTGTGCTTGTAATAAGGAAGTTACCCCTATTACAATAGCTAGGATGATTTTTTTCATTGGTTTTTATTATTTAATGAACGGTTTATTCCTCCAATAAATGGTGTGGAATTTTTTTTGGCATAGCCGATAATTTTCGTTACAAATTAAATAGTAGGTGGACCACGAAGTAAATTCGAGCTTTCAACAAGTGTTTTTTGGGAGCTAAAAAGAGAATAAAAGTAGGGTTTTTTTACGTGCTTATTAGGAGGGTCATAACTAAAAACCGAAGGCGAAATATAGGAACTAACGGTAAACTCACACGCAAAGCAATCGTCAAAATCATTGTGTTGGTGCGACACCTCTGTTTTGTCAATTTGATAGTGATGTTGGCAGTGTTTTTTTGAAAATTCTTTGGCTAAATGTTCATAAGAATGCAACGATTGAAACAGCATTGAAAACAATACTGAAAACAATAGTAAGATATTTAATAGCGCAAACTTCTTTTTCATCCTTCACAAAGGTAACTAAAGGAAACAATAATAGGACCATACAATTAGATAAAGTCCTAGGTAAAATAAATCCGTTTTATACCAAATGATTCGCTATTAAATATTCAGCGATTTGAATAGTATTGGTAGCGGCTCCTTTTCGTAAATTATCAGCAACAATCCACATGTTTAGTGTGTTTTCTTGACTCTCATCGCGGCGAAGTCTCCCTACAAAAACAGCATCTTTTCCTTGTGCAAACCTGGGCATTGGATAAGAAAAAGCATCAATATCATCTTGAAGTACGATACCGCTAGTAGCATTGAGTATGTTTTTTACTTCTTCTAAATCAAAATCAGAGTTAAATTCTACGTTTACTGCTTCACTATGACCGCCAACAATTGGCACACGTACTGCAGTAGCCGTAACTTTTATGGAATCGTCGCTTAATATTTTTTTGGTTTCCCGCACCAATTTCATTTCTTCTTTGGTATATCCGTTAGCTTCAAAACTATCGCATTGTGGAATTGCATTTCTGTGAATTGGATATTTATAAGCCATTTCACCCTGAATCCCAGCATATTCATTTTCTAATTGCTGAACTGCCTTCAAGCCTGTTCCGGTTATGGATTGGTACGTTGAAACAACTATTCTTTTGATGGTATATTTTTGATGTAATGGAGCCAAGGCTAAGACCATCTGTATGGTTGAACAATTAGGGTTGGCAATAATTTTGTCCGATTTAGTTAATTCAGAAGCATTGATTTCTGGAACAATTAATTTTTTTGATTGGTCCATCCGCCATGCCGAAGAATTGTCAATTACTGTGGTTCCTGCTGCCGCAAATTTTGGAGCCCATTCTAATGAAGTTTCTCCACCTGCAGAAAACAAAGCGATAGCTGGTTTCATGTCAACAGCAGTTTGCATTCCTACTACGGGATAGTTTTTTCCATTAAACTCAATTAGCTTTCCAATCGATTTTTCTGAAGCAACAGGAATTAATTCCGTTACAGGAAAATTTCGTTCTTTCAAGACCTTTAACATTACTTCACCAACCATACCGGTTGCGCCAACTACAGCAATTTTCATAAGAATCAATTTTGATTTTCGACTCTACAAAAGTAAACAATAACTCGATTATTTAGAATTAATTCAAAAAAAATACCGCTCTAATTAGAACGGAATTACATAATAGTATCAAGTTTATTTTTTTAATAAATCTCTAATTTGTGTCAGCAATTCTTCTTGAGTTGGTCCTGAAGGAGCGACTACTTCTTCTTTTCTTTTGGCTGCATTGATTCCTTTAATCAGTAAAAATAGGACAAAAGCAATAATGACAAAATTGATTAGTGCCGATAAAAATATTCCATATTTTACTCCTCCAAATATTGTTAATTCTTCAATTTTAGATAAGTTAGCCGCTGCCAATGCGGGTTTTAGAAGTAGTGGTGTAATAACATCTTCAATCAGGGAATTAATAATTTTTCCGAAGGCGCTACCGATAACTACCCCAATAGCAAGGTCAACTACACTCCCTTTTATTGCAAAAGCTTTAAATTCTGAAATCATTCCCATAGTATTTGTATTTTATAGGTTTATAATACTACTAATATAATAAAAATAACCAAAAAATCACTCTCTGTAGAAAACACGTTTTACACGTTGAGAAATACTGGTGAGAATTTCATAAGGAATAGTATGCAGTGTTTCGGCGATATGGGAAACCGTAGGATTATTTCCAAAAATTATAACACCGTCTCCCTCATCACAATCAATTTCAGTAATGTCAACCATTAACATGTCCATGCAAATGCTTCCAATTATTGGAGCCTCTTGTGTGTTGATTTGGACATATCCAATCCCATTCCCCCAACTTCTTGAAATTCCATCGGCATATCCAATAGGAATAGTGGCGACTTTTGTGGGCTTAATAGCCATAAATCGCCTGCCATATCCCACGCTTTCACCAGATTGAATGGTTCTAATTTGTGAAATCACCGATTTTAATGTTCCAACGTTTTCTAAATACTTCTGTTCAAGTGGCGCATAAGAAATTCCATAAAGACCAATTCCTAAACGAACCATGTCAAATTGTGCTTGTGGATAATTGCTTATCCCAGAGGTATTTGCTAAATGACGTATGGGTTTTATTTTCAATTCAGATTCTATTCTTGTGGCAAGTTTTTCAAATAAATCAATTTGGTATAAAGCAAAATCACTAGAGTCTTTAACATCACTGGTCGCCATATGTGATAAAATACTTTTTACTTCAACTCGAGGATTCTCTTTTACCATTGAAAGGAAGTCAGTAAGTGAGTCTTCCTCAAATCCCAATCGGTGCATTCCCGTATCGAGTTTAATGTGAATTGGATAACCAACTAATTTTTTTTCTTCTGCTATTTTTAGAAAAGCTTTTAATCCTTTTAAACTATATATTTCAGGTTCTAATTGGTGTTGTATGATGGCTGAAAAACTACTAGTTTCTGGATTTAAAACCATAATTGGTAATCGAATCCCCGCTGTTTTCAATGCAATTCCTTCATCAGCAAAGGCAACGCCTAAATAATCAATTTGGTGGTGTTCTAATAATTTGGCAATTTCAAAACCGCCACTTCCATAGCCGAACGCCTTAACCATAACCATCATTTTAGTGGTTGGTTTTAGTTTCGATTTGTAATAATTTAAGTTGTGACTTATTGCGTTGAGGTTGACTTCTAAAACCGTTTCATGAGTTTTTTGTTCCAGCGCCGCAACAATTTTTTCAAATTCAAAGGTACGAGCCCCCTTTATTAGTAGGGTTTCATTTCCAAAAGGAATCGAATCAAAATCTGCAATAAAATCTGCCGTATTTTTATAGGTAAGACAGTGATTAAATTTATTTTTATAAGTCGAAATGGTTTCGCCAATTCCAATCACACGATCAATAGAATTAGTAACAATTAATTCGGCCACTTTTGAATATAACTCGTCGTTGGACAAACCGCTTTGAAAAATATCTGAGATAATTATGGTTTTTTGCTGGTGTTGCTTCTGATTTTCTAAAAAGTCTAATGCAATTTTTAGCGATTGAAAATCACAACTGTAGCTGTCGTCAATCAAAGTGGTATTGTGAATTCCATCTTTCACTTTCAACCGCATTTCCATCGGGTATAATTGTGACATGCGTTGTTGAATGGTTGGCATTTCAATTTTAAAATACAAGAGTGCCAATAAACAAGAAACAGCATTTTCAATCGAAGCAGTATCTTGGAATGGAATTTCAATAAAAAACGTTGAACCGCCATAGGTAAAAATTAATTTAGAACCAGTAATTCCAATCTCTTTCCTAAAGAAAACATTTGCGTTAGGATCAGTAAAACTCCATGTAAAAGTTTTTGTAGTAGAAGAAACTAAACCATCAACTGAAGCGTTTTTTTCACAAATAAGCACTTTTGAGTGGGAAAATAATTTTAACTTTTCTGCTATTTTTTCCTCGTTAGATGCGAATCCTTCGTCATGTGCGGTGCCAATATTGGTCAGTATTCCTATGGTAGGCCGAATGATTTTTTCCAAGTTTTCCATCTCGTTTTTCATCGAGATACCTGCTTCAAAAATTCCTAAATTATGCTTTTCATTTATCGATAGCACAGAAAGAGGCACGCCTACTTGTGAATTGTAACTTTTTGGACTTCGAATGATAGAATAATCGGGGCTCAATAAGAAATTTAACCATTCTTTCACGATGGTTTTCCCATTACTGCCTGTAATCCCAATTACGGGGAAATCATATAAACTTCGATAATTTGCTGCAAAATCTTGAAAGGCAGTTAATGTATTTTCTACCACAAGAAAATTAGCTTTTTTTTGTAAATCTTTTGGAATTTTAGTTACCACAAAAGTAGAAACTCCGCGTTCTAAAAGCTCTGGAATAAAGAAATGTCCGTCATTATTGGCTCCAACTAAAGCAAAGAACAATGTAGATTTACTGTTTTGAAGCGAGCGGCTATCAATTGAAATATGATCAATAGTAACCTCTTCAATCTGCAATTCACAGGTAGCTTTAAGAACAGAGATACTATTTTGAATGGAGTTATTCAAGTGCTATTGATTCAATAGATTAGGTTTTGAGTCTTCATTTTTTTTCATTGCATTAAAAAAAGCCCCTCGACTCAAAGGTTCGTATTCTTCGGTTTCTCCTAAAAGCACTAATTTTTCTCCTTCCGCTTTTCGAAAACTATAGTTTGCTAAATTGCCTGTACGAGTGCAAACGGCATGAACTTTAGTAACATACTCGGCAGTGGCCATCAACGCAGGCATAGGGCCAAATGGGTTGCCTTTAAAATCCATGTCCAAACCCGCCACAATTACGCGAATCCCTTGATTGGCTAATGCATTACAAACAGAAACAATTTCGTCATCAAAAAACTGGGCTTCATCAATGCCAACTACATCACAGCCTTGGGCCAATATCGCAATATTTGCCGCTGCTGGAACTGGAGTAGAACGAATTTCATTGGCATCATGAGACACCACCATTTCATTATGGTAGCGCGTGTCAATGGCAGGCTTGAAAATTTCGACTTTTTGCTTCGCAAATTGCGCTCTTTTTAATCGGCGAATCAACTCTTCGGTTTTACCCGAAAACATTGAACCACAGATTACTTCAATCCATCCAAATTGTTCTTTATGATTTACTGTATTTTCGAGAAACATTTTGTATTTTTCTGCTCGTAAAAATGAATATTTTTATTACTTTGTAACGCAAATTAATACTTATAAAATTTTATACTTTTACGTCGACTCAAAAGTATGAAATTTTTATCAAATGAGAGAGTACAAATAGTATATAATGTATCACTTGAAGACACTAACTATTCTAAATAAGTAGCGTAGCATCTTCAATTAAAAGTTTAAAAATAGGCCTATTCACTATAATTTAAATAGTATGAAAAAAAAGTTGGAAGCAGAATTAATCAGTATAGCTCATCGAATTTTAAAGCTAAAAAACAAATCTGAACTCAATCAGTTGCACCAGGAAACGCAAAAGTTGTATGAAAAGTTATCGGTCTTGCGATTTGTAGAAGACCATTTTTCAGAGGCAAAGCCAACTATCGGTCAGGCCGAATGGGAACAAAAAGTAACTGTTGCTTTTGAAGAATTCGATTCAGCGATTGAAGAGGTGCTGCCAACGGCCTCAGAAATTGAAGCAGAAATTGCACTAGAAGAACTTGAATTAGAAGAAGAAATTCTAGTTTTTGATCTCGAAAACTCAGAAGAAGAAGCGCAAGAAGAAGCGCAAAAAGAAGAGGTAGAAGATGAATTAGAGGATGAATCTGAAACGGAACTCGATTTTATGCTTCATTTTGAGATAGCTTCCGAAGCCGAAATTGATGAAATTGAAGTAGCAGTTGAAGAGGTATTAGTGCCTCGACAAAAAATGGAATCCAAACAAATTTCTTTTGAGGATTTATTAGGAGGATTGCATGACGAGCCAGTATTTGAGAGAATTGTGGAGCCTGATGATGTAGATCAACTGGATGAAATCGAAGCGCCAGTGGCTGATTTACTATTTGAAATTGAATCGGAGCTAACCTCTGAAATCCCATTTTCAAAGGAAAATCCAAGTAAATCAATCACTTTTGGACTTAATGACAAAGTTGCTTTTGAAAAACAATTATTTGGCGGTAGCAGTGAGGATATGAACCGTGTCATCTCCCAATTAATTACGTTTGATACTTTTCAAGAAGCACAAGATTTTATCGAAGAAATGGTCAAGCCCGACTATAACAACTGGGAAGGTAAGGACGAATATGTGCTTCGTTTTATGGACATTGTAGAGAGAAAATTTTCTTAATTATTTTATTATTTCACGAATTCGAATTGCTATAGTATGTCAAAATTATATATCGTTCCCACGCCAATTGGCAACCTTGAGGACATGACTTTTAGAGCCATTCGGATTTTAAAAGAAGTAGATTTAATTTTGGCCGAAGACACGCGCACAAGCGGAAAACTCTTAAAACATTTTGAGATTGGAACGCACATGCACAGTCACCACATGCACAACGAACATAAAACAATTGAAAATATTATTAGTCGATTAAAATCAGGAGAATCCATTGCGCTAATCTCTGATGCAGGAACTCCAGCAATTTCTGACCCAGGGTTTTTATTGACTCGCGCTTGTGTCGAGAATAAAATAGAAGTAGAATGTTTGCCCGGCGCAACGGCTTTTGTACCTGCTTTAGTCAATAGTGGATTACCGAACGATAAATTCATTTTTGAAGGATTTTTGCCCGAAAAAAAAGGAAGACAAACACGCTATTTGGCCTTAGCAGAAGAAACGCGTACCATGATTTTGTATGTATCTCCTCATAAATTAATAAAGACATTAATTGAATTTGGCACCTATTTTGGCGAAGACCGATCGATTTGTGTGTGCCGAGAATTGTCTAAATTACACGAGGAAACATTTCGCGGAAGCGTAAAAGAAGTGTTGACTCATTTTGAATTGAAACCTCCTAAAGGAGAAATCGTAGTTGTGGTTGCTGGAAAGTCAACCAAATAAGCAAGAATTACTAAACCCAAATTACCTATAACCCATAAAAACACTACTATGCGCTGGACACTACTCCCAAAACCCGACTCTCAAAAAATAGCTCAATTGGCTCAAGAACTTAATGTATCCGAATTTGTGGCTACCTTATTGCTTCAGCGAGGAATCAACACTTTTGACGAAGCTCGAGAATTTTTCCGCCCTACTTGGTCTGCCATTCATAATCCGTATTTAATGAAAGATATGGATAAGGCGGTTTCCCGAATCGAATTAGCCATTAAAAATAACGAGAACATATTAGTTTTTGGAGATTATGATGTCGATGGAACTACCGCAGTTTCCTTGGTTGCCTCTTATCTGAAAAAATATTATCCCAAAGTGGCAACATACATTCCCGATCGATACGACGAAGGATATGGAATTTCCTTTAAAGGAATTGACTTTGCTGCGGACAATAATTTTTCACTAATTATTGCACTCGATTGTGGAATTAAATCCATTGATCATGTTGCGTATGCCAAAGAGCAAAACATCGATTTTATTATTTGTGACCACCACCGTCCAGGAGAATTCTTGCCCGATGCCGTTGCGGTACTCGATCCAAAACGAGAAGATTGCACCTATCCCTACGACGAGTTGTGTGGCTGTGGAATTGGATTTAAATTGATACAGGCGTTAGGTCAAAATAAAGGCGAAACACTGGAAGACCTAATCCCTTATCTCGATTTGGTGGCAACTGCCATCGCTGCGGACATTGTTCCCATGACTGGAGAAAACAGGGTCCTGGCTCATTTTGGTTTGCAAGTAATTAATACTAATCCACGCCCTGGAATAAAAGCATTAGTGCATCAAGTAAAAAAACAACAACTCGATATTACCGATGTAGTTTTTATTATTGCTCCCAGAATTAATGCGGCAGGCCGAATCAAACACGGAAATCATGCCGTTGAATTACTTTCAGAGTTTAACTTTGAACAAGCACAACAGTTTGCTTCAGAAATTGAGAAATACAACACCGACAGGAAAGAATTAGACCAACAAATTACTTCGGAGGCGCTTTCGCAAATAGAAGCAAACAACGAAATCGAGGGTTTTACGACTGTCGTATATCAAGAAAACTGGCACAAAGGCGTAATTGGAATTGTTGCTTCTAGATTAATAGAAACGTACTTTCGTCCAACCTTAGTCTTCACCAAAAGTGGCGACGTATTAGCGGCTTCCGCACGATCAGTTCCTGGGTTTGACGTTTATAATGCGCTGGAGGCTTGCGCGGAGCATTTAGTGCAATTTGGTGGACATAAATATGCAGCCGGAATGACTGTAAAACCAGAAAAATATTTGGATTTCAAAGCTGCTTTTGAAAAACAAGTTGCCAAAACAATTCCGCACCACTTGCTACAACCAGAAATCACTATTGATTCTGAAATTGATATTACCGAAATTACCCCAAAATTGATTCGGATTTTGAAACAATTCGAACCTTTTGGACCAGAAAATAGAACACCAGTTTTTATGACAACTCAATTGCAAGACACCGGATATGCCAAAAAGATGGGAGCTAATGAAGCTCATTTAAGACTGTTTGTCAAGCAACAAAATTCGGAGGGAATCGCCGCAATAGGCTTTGGGCTTGGCGGTAAAATGGAGGCCGTAAAAAACAAAAAACCTTTTGAAGCCGTTTATTGTATTGATGAAAATGAATTCAATGGAAAAATTACTACACAATTAAGACTTAAAGATTTGAGATGATTTTTGTGTATTTCGAGAATTAATAGGACTTTAATTCAAAGGTTTCTCCATCAAAAACGCCATAGGTAAAATGGCCAATCCAATCGCCAAGATTGATGTACTTGGACTGGGCCCCTACTTCGATTTGCATGGGTAAATGACGGTGACCAAAAATAAAATAATTATAATGTTGGGTAGCTAATTTGCGTTTGGCATACAAAACCAACCACTCGTTTTCTTCTCCTAGAAAAGTAACGTCATCGTCGCCAGAAATCAATTTGTTTTTTACGGAGAGGTAGTGACCTAATCGCATTCCGATATCAGGATGAAGCCAATTAAAAAGCCATTTTGAAAACGGATTAGTAAACACTTTTTTCATCCTTTTATACCCCATATCGCCCGGGCCTTTTCCGTCACCATGACCTATTAAAAAAGTCTGGTTGTGAAAAGTAAATTCTTTATTGTCTTTATATACAGGGATGTTGAGTTCTTTTTGAAAATAGTCGGTCATCCATAAATCGTGGTTGCCTACAAAGAAATAAATAGGAATACCACTGTCGCGAATTTCTGCCAACTTCCCTAAAACGCGAACGAATCCTTTAGGAACTACAGTTTTGTATTCGAACCAAAAATCAAATAAATCACCCAATAGAAAAATCGCCTCAGCATCTACTTTTACTTCGTCTAACCAAGCCACGAATTTTTGCTCTCTAGGAAAACTTAGTTCAGGAGTGGGTGCGCCAAAATGTTGGTCTGAAGCAAAATAAATTTTCTTTTGAGGAATTTGCATGGGGCTAATTTAGGAATTTTTGTTTATACATTGTCACTAGCATGCCATTCTGCAAATGAACTTTCCGTTTCTTGTAATTTCAAGGAATGCAACTCAATTCCGTCGGGAAGTCTTTTTTTGATGCGTTGCGCAAAATCAACCACCATGTTTTCGCTAGTAGGTTGGTAGTCCACTAAAATAACGTGGTGACCTCGAGTAGCTAATTCATGAGCTAATTCTACATGAGGTGTGGTTTGGTTAAATACTGTGGCATGGTCAAATTGATCAACAATTTCTTCTTTTACAATTTTTTTCAAATCTGTAAAATCGATTACCATTCCAAATTTTACATGAGAGCGGTCTGTTATGGGAGCCCCAATGACCGTCACAGAAAGCTTGTAACTGTGTCCGTGAACATTTTTGCATTTGCCATCATAACCGTATAAGGCATGGCCAGTTTCAAAGCTAAATTGTTTGGTAATTCTAATGTTGCTCATTGCGTTAGGTTTGAATGCAAATTTAGTGAAACTTTTTTTAACGAGAGTAGGTTAAAAAACAGTAAACAAAATGGAATTATTTTTTCAAAATTACAATGATTAACGAATTATTTTTGGTGAAATTATAATATTAACTATGTTAAAAAAGCATTTATTTTATATATAAAATTATATTTAGTTTCATTTTTGTTTATATTTATCACAAATATATAATTATTTTTTTTCAATATTTTGTTTTTGGTTTCTTATACTTTTCTTAACGAAACCTTCAATTTTAGGGTCAAATAAGAACCTACTTTTGATAAAAAATTAAATTATGTATTTCTTTCTGGCACTTCAAATCACGATTCTTGTGATAGCCAAACGTCCAAAGATTTTATATGCATATCAAAGTCTCCCGATAGTCGGGGGCTACAACTTAATTGAACACTTATGAAAATTAAATTACGATTTACACAAACAAAATCAGGACTCCTATTGATGGTATTATTCTTCTCGAGTTTCGGACGGGGGCAGATGTCTTTGCCTTTTACTTATGACTTAGGCAAACCTATTTCGATAACAGGTATAGTGCACACTGGCCTAGGGAGTGATTATACAACGTCACCAAAAATGAAGTTTGATACTACATCTGATGAATTAATTTTAAGTTTTAATAGTCAACCAGGCACTCTTTCATTTGTTATCAAATGGAATCAAAGCACATCAGTTACAAGTTTTCCTGGGGATTTTACTTTGCAAGAATCTAATGATGGCAATTCTTATTCGACTGTTCAGCTATATAATGCTACAAATGGGAATGCATTATCAAATGGAACATCAAATACAGAAACATTTACAACATTAAATGTTGCGACTCGGTTTATTAAATGGATCTACACATCAAAGTCTAATGGAAATATTGCTTTGGGAGCTATTTCGTTGTCTGCAGCTCCAACATCATCCACCTGGAACGGCACCACTTGGTCAAATGGAATACCAACAGCTTCCCTAGACGCGATAATTGACGGAACTTATACAACAACTACAAACGGAGTTTTTTCAGCAAAAACACTTACCGTTAATACAGGAAAATCGTTCAGTATCAGTTCGGGACATTCAATTGCTGTAGCAGGTGCCATTACCAACAATGGTTCTTTCACCGTACAAAATAATGCTAATCTGATTCAAACCAATACCACAGCAGTAACGAATACTGGAAACATCATTGTAAACAGAAACAGTGCTTTAATTCAATTGTATGATTATACCCTTTGGAGTTCGCCAGTGGCAGGACAGCAATTGCAAGCATTTTCGCCAAACACCCTATCCACTCGTTTTTATACCTATGATTCCACTCAAGGAACAAATGGTTTGTATAGTGCAGTACCAACGCCATCTGCAACTAATTTTGCCACAGCAACAGGCTATTTAATTCGTGCTCCTAATACTTGGACTGCTGCAACTCCAACTACTTTTAACGGTGTTTTTACTGGGGTGCCTAACAATGGAGATGTAACTATTTCTGGACTTATTGCTGGAAAATATCATGCTGTTGGTAATCCATACCCTTCTACAATTAGTGTAGCTGATTTTTATACCGAAAACCCAAATGCAGGTACCTTATATTTTTGGAGAAAAACAAATGGAGTAGCCGGGTCGGCCTATGCAACTCGAAATAGTGCGGGTACAACTGCTGCTTCTGGAGGGTTAACTCCTACAGCAGATATCGCTGTTGGACAAGGTTTTTTTGTTTCTCCAAGTGCTAATATGACTTTGAATTTTACCAATGCCATGAGAGCCACTCCAAGTAATTCAGCTGTTTTTCTTAGAACTACAGAAGAAAGAAACCGCTTTTGGTTGAATTTGACCAATACGAGTGGGCTTTTCAGTCAAATGTTAGTGGGTTATATACAAGAAGCTACTTCAGGTGTAGATAATGCTATTGATGGTCGTTACATTAATGATGCTCCAACTGCTTTAACCTCATTAATGTAACGACCATCAAT
>JBIHZQ010000023.1:0-24482 GCA_044231345.1 Flavobacterium sp. | reverse complement strand
ATCAGGCCACGAGAAGCTGCGATTTCTGTTCCACGTTGAAATAAAGCGCGAGTATAGTTTTCTAAAACCAAATAATCTTCTTCCGTTACAATTCCGTTGGCTAAAATAGCTTCACGAGAAATATCTTCATCATGAACCCCTAAATCTGCTTTGGTAGTTGGCGTAATAATTGGCGATGGAAACTTGTCATTTTCTTTCAATCCTTCTGGCATGGTTACGCCACACAACATTCGTTTTCCCAATGCATATTCACGAGCAGCATGTCCCGAAAGATAACCGCGAATCACCATTTCTACTTTGAATGGCGCACATAAATGTCCCACCGCCACATTTGGATCGGGCGTGGCAATTAACCAATTTGGAACAATATCTTGAGTTAATTCCATGAATTTGGTCGCAATTTGATTCAGAATTTGACCTTTATAAGGAATTCCTTTTGGCATCACGACATCAAAAGCAGACAATCTATCGGTGGCAACCATTACTAAAAGTTCGTCGTTAATGTTATACACCTCACGCACTTTTCCGTGGTAAACTGATTTTTGATTCGGGAAATTAAAATTGGTGGTTGTAATTGTGTTCATGTCAAGCGTTGTTTGTTGTTGGTTACAAAAGTAGCGTGTTTATGGTAGAAACCAAAATTGGAAGTTACATAAATAAAAATTTCTTTCTTTTGGAGCAAATTGTCCTTTTGTATTTGCAACTACAATTCCCGCCCTCGCCTTTATCTCTTCGCTTTGCTGCGAGGATACCGGCTCGACTTGCCTGCCGGTAGGCAGGTCGAGGCTAATTGAGAATTGTTTTGATTGCTTTTATTTTTTTGGGAAACTAAGCCTTTATTGAATATTAAAAACTACATTTGAAAATAAATATAGTCTGACGTTTGTCAGACAAAGCGACCCAATTTTGGGTTGATAAGTCTGAATTTGTCAGACCTATATACAAGTTACCAGCCATTTTATGAAAAAACTGCAAAAAAGAACATTTAGAATTTTAATTTTATTATTCTTGGTAATAATTGCTCTATATAATTTTCTTTTGAGTGATTATAATGGAATGTTTAAAGACGCAGATTTTATGGAACTAACTAAATCAATTAAAATTGCCAAAAATGAAAATTTAGAGCCTATTCTAAAAGTTTATAACAAAATCTATAATGACAAATCTCAAATAAAAAAAAGAAATTGTCCTTGTGAAAATGCCTCAAATTATATCGGACCATATAGACACGGATTTTCTATTACGAAAAAAATTTACAAGCTGAAAATTGAGAAAGAATTTACCGAAGAGGAATGTTTAAAGTTTGATTTTTTAAACGCAGATTATCTGTATGGAAATAAAGGAATCAAACAAGCTTCTAAATATTATTTCAACAAAGAAATTGAGACACTAAATGAAAAAGAAATAATCAATTTAATTTTAATGCTTGAAAATCCAAGTTTGCATAATCCAAAAAGAGAAAGAAATGTGACGAAAACAAAAATCGATTTCTACCAAAGATATATAAATAGAAAAAACGGCAGTTAACAGCGGTTACAAGAAATTGCTATGCTTGGGATTTATCAGAATTGGTAATTTTTGAATCAAAGTTTTGGTTATATTTGTAATTGACAGTGAATTTGGTTATATTTGTAATTGACAGTGAATGAATTACGCAACTTCTTGTAGCTGCGAAACGTTAGCCACAATACAAATATAATTATGAGAAATATATATATATCCCTAATTACAATACTGAATTTTACGGTCAATTATGCACAATGCAATTTAGCTGTAACTCATTCAAA
The DNA here is from genome assembly GCA_044231345.1 of Flavobacterium sp. GTDB lineage: Bacteria > Bacteroidota > Bacteroidia > Flavobacteriales > Flavobacteriaceae > Flavobacterium. The sequence goes on along the minus strand of JBIHZQ010000023.1, from coordinate 22,695 downwards.
CGGATTAGCAACTATAGGAGGAATTAATGTTAATGTAAGTTCAGATGGGCAAGTTCCATATTATTCCAGCGATTATTGTCCAACTCAAGGTTACAAATATTTTATTGGGAATAATAATTTAGGAGGAAGCTATAGTTTTGGATTTTCTCCTCCAGTTAGTTCCCTTACTTTGAATATTGGTGGTGTCTCACAATTTAATAATAATAACGAAGAAGTTCATATTTTTATAAATGGAAATCAATTTCCTCTAAATGGATTGATGAACTCAAATGGTTGTGATATATTAGCTATTTTAACTACTGAAGGAAATATAACGGGCTGCAATCAATGTCCTATTTCTAGTTTCAATGGAATTACAATTCAAGGAATTATTTATGAATTAAAAGTAGAAGATGTAGTAATATCTGGTAATCCAAATGCCTCATTATTTGGATTATTTATCTGCAATAATTCGCTTTCAACTATCAATTATAGCCACAAAGTAGGAATTTCAACAAATCCCTTTTCCAACTTTACTACACTTATAACAGATAAAAACATGGAAAACGCAACATTCGAAATTTTTAATTCAATTGGACAGATCGTGAAAAAAATGGAGCATATAAATGGAGATACTGTTACAATATATCGTGAAAATTTAATTGCAGGTATATATTTTATAAAACTGACTGAAAAAAACAAAATCCTTAATTCATATAAAATAATCATTACTGATTTTTAATTTTGATCTTTAAGTACTGTGGCTAAAAGCCGTTTCTCGCAATTGCGAAATTTGTAATAAATTCACGTTTACATTTCGCAAGAAATTTTATCTTTAACAGAAAATAATCGGTTCCGTACTTCGCAACCTCGCCAAGCGCCGGAACGTTAGTGGCTATTTTACCGCAGAACAACAAAACTACAATTAGATAACAATATGAAAATTGAAAGAGGAATATTTACATTGGTTTTTATCTTGACTTTAAATTCTTGCAAAGGTCAAAATGAAGAAAACACAAAAGTCAAAACCGACACAAAAGACGTCATATTTTATGAAAATGATGGAATTAAAGACAAAACTGCAAAAGCTTTATTTGCTGAAGGATTAAAATATGTTGACAATCAAAATTTTGAAAAAGCAAAAGAAAAGTTCATAGAAGCTGATAAAATTGAAAGTAGAAATCCAGTAATACTTAATGGGATTGCGCAAGCAGAAACAAGATTAGGTAATATTGAAAAATCAAATGAAATCTCATTAAATATAATTTCCATAGATAGCACACATACAGAAACTTATTCTAATTTGGGACAGAATTACTTAAAAAGTCAAGAATATGAGAAAGCTAAAGATATTTTAATTCGTGGAATGAAATTTACAAGCGATAAAAGTTTAAATACTAAATCGATTTTAATATTAAATTTATCGATAGCATATTTGAATTTAGGAGATTGTGTTAATGCACAAAAGTATTCAAGCGAAGTAATAAAAATTTCACCAAACGAAAAAATAACAAGTTTTGCGAAGAAAGTAAATGAACAAAGTAAAGATTGTCAATAAAAAAAACAGCCACTAACAGGCGTTTGGCAAGATTGCGAATTTTGTAGTAAATTCACATTTATTTCTCGCAAGAAATTTTATCTTTGATAGAAAATAATCGGTTCCGAAGTTCGCAACCTCGCCAAGCGCCGGAACGTTATGGGCAAGTTTAACAAAAACCAAAAAATAAATTAAAAAAAATGTTTGATATTAAAAACTCAAAAAATGGTTCGATTCTTCAGGTTGCAGAATTCGACTTTCACAGTAAAATGAATTATTTCGAGGCCAAAAATGCTTGTAAAGTATTAGGAGATGGCTGGAGGTTACCAACTACTGTTGAAGCTGAATTAATGTACAAAGAGTTACATTTAAAAAGAAAAGGCAATTTCGATAACAAAGGCTCTTATCGCTGTGAAATAGATAGTTACGGATTACCAAGTTCTATTGCATTTTGGTCTAATGGTGAAATAATGGGCAATGGTGAAGCCAAAGATTCACTAGTACGAGTTGTCCGTAATTTTAGAGAAAAGGGGGTAACAGATACTAATAATATGCAAAAAAATCCAAAACTCAATATCAAAACAGAGTATGTGAAGAAAATATCAGACAAATTTTCTAAAACGGTAGAGTATAGAATGAAGGAGTCGGTAATTTTAAATAACAATAAAGGACTTCCATATGATTATAAATTTGATATTAATATTCGTGTATTTGCTGAAAATAATGATTTTATGAATAGTAAAATCGTTTTAGCTTTGACTTATTATGCTCCAGAACCTGGAACAGGTACTATTCTTCATGAGAGTTTCGCGGATGTAATGATTGACAACAAATATGTTTTTAAATTCGATAATGAATATGCATATAGTGGGTTAGACTCGTATTACAAACTTGAGATTTATAATGAGATTTTAGGACAAAAAAGCAGTAGGACTGAACAAATCCAATTTAATATAGATTTAGCAACTTTATTAAAAATAGTCAATGCTAAAACATTTGAGATTAGATTTAATAAAAAATGGGAATATGGTGGAAAGATTACCAATATGATTAATTTTATAGGGTTTTACAACGGAATTTTTGACCCTGACTTTAAAAAAGATGAATTACTTGTGGTTGAAACTAATATATTAAATGAAAATGATAAGTTGCGAAAAAAGTTGGAGTCTCAAATAAGCACTGCAGTACCAAAAAAGGTAATGCCAAAAAGACAAGAAAAAACCTCTTCCAACAATCCTAATTGTTTTGTTATAACAGCCACTATGGGAAATCCATATCATCCAATTGTTGATGAATTCAGAGCATATCGTGACAGTAAATTATTGACAAATATATTGGGAAAAACTTTTGTGATTTTTTATTACAAAATAGGGCCTTTTGCAGCATTTGTAATAAGTAAAAGTGCCATTCTTCGGAAACTATCCTTTAATTTATTTGTAAATCCAGTTTATAAACGAATAAAAAATGATCAAAGAAAAAAACAAGAATAAGCTCCTAATAAAGTTCAACAACTTTGAAGAGGTCAATAAACTTTACAAAGCTTTAGATAGCTTAATTCTTGAAGATCAAATTCAAAATCTGACACAAATGTTAGCAAATGATCTCAAAGGAATTTTAGCATTGTTTGGTAATGACAAAGAAAATCAAGAAAAATATATTATAGGTTTAATTTATTATTCTAAGCTAATTGAAAGAAGAAGTTCAGGTTTTGATTTAGATTTAATTACAAAATGGAATCACATCAATGATGAGCAAAAAAAAGAATTGCTGAAGCTCATAACTTATAAGAAAACATTAACTCACCTCAGTTCTTTCGACTATTTAAATGATCTTCAATCAAAAGAGTTTATAAATAAAAGTGCACTAAAAACTATTTTTGGCATAATTGAGGCTTTTATTGAAGAATTTCTTAATGAAATCTTTTTCTTTGAAGATACCGATGTAAAGTCCAAAGTTTTAGTCAAATTTAAATCCGTAATTTCCCAATCAATTAATTTTTCTAGTAGAATTAACATTGAAGAATACAAGAAAACACATCTTCAAAAGTTACAATATAGTGTTTCGGATAAAAAGTTGCTTCTGGAACATCCAGAAGATATTAAAGATTTAATTTACAAAAGCGAAAAAAATATAATAAGCTCTAATCCGGAGTACATTTTGAAATTCTTAAAAACATCTGATTTTGTAAAAAGACAATATGAGGTAATAGAGAAGTCAATATTTATTCTAAACAATGAAGATGATAAAGAAACCATAGATGAGTGGGCCAAAGCGATAAGTTCACAAATTGGTATTTATAATATTTCCTATTTGAATTGTGTGGCGATGATATCATCGTTAGTTTCCAACAGACTCACAAACTTCTATGAATTATTTTATGAATTCGAAGTTTTAGGGGTTTTTAATTCATCATACGAAAAAAATGTTTTAGCATCATTAAAAGTGATTGAAAACGAAATGATTAACTTAAATGAAAATCTATCAATAGGCTACTTAATGATAGAGAATAAGCTGAATCAAATAATTGAGGGGATTTCATCATTAAATCAAGCTATGGTTGAAAATACGAAAGCCATATATCAGTTGGAAAGTCGAATAGTTTCAAGTTTTCAATCATTAGAAAGATCAATAGCTTCAACCTCGTCTGAGTTAGCCAAAAGCATAAACGGTCATTTAGTAAATATTGATTCAAAAATAGGTTTTAACAACCTTGTATCAGTTGTCAGTGCTTATCAACTTTACAAAATCAACAAGCAAACTAAGCCATTATTACCAAAATGAAAAAACTTAAGAGCAACTTAAATGAACCTGAGATTATAAAGAATTTGTTTGAAAAATTAATAACAAGCGAACATCATGTTTTTCCTGCGAGAGGAAAAATAAATATAACCGAGAAACATGGTGTTTATATAATTTATAACCCAAAAAATGAAGTGTTGCATATTGGCAATACACCAAGTGGTAGAAAAGGACTTAATCAAAGATTGTATAATCATATTTCATGTACTGGAATATTTTATGAGAAATACTTAAAGCCTAATAAAATCAAAATGCGTGGCATATATAAATTTAAGTATACAGAGGTTAAAGACATAAGGCATCGTGCTTTGCTTGAAGCATACGCAGCTGGAAATCTTTGCCCCGCACATTTTGGAACAAGTGCAAAGAAAATAGTTTAAAAATTATAATCGAAGTTACTAATGAGACAAAGAAATTTAGTTCAACAAATCAGAGATGCTGTGCGAAATGGTAAGGTAAAAAGAACCTTTCAAATCCTCAGACTTTAATTTTTTAAGTAGTAGCCCAAGTTTTATTTCAAAACACGCTGTTGGAAATGGAAAATATAATGAATATTTTATAAAAGTTGGAAGAGGAACCTATAAATTGAAATGAGAAAACCAGCCCATAACAGCGGTTTCACAAGATTTGGGTTTTGGGCTTAATTTAAAGTTGGTTTTGTATTTGAAAAGTCAGTGTTTAACCGAAAGTTTAGGCTTCCTTAATCAGCCACTTCTGCAAGCTGCGAAATGTTGGGGTAATTTTACCAAAAATCGCAGAATTAATAAAATATAAATTGAAAATACTATGAAAAAATTAATTCTACTCCTTTTAATTATCTCGGGAATTGCAAATGCGCAAGTTGAACAAAATAATAAACCTAAAATTAGTTCAATTGGATTAGGAACCGTTTCGACTTTTCCAAATGCGGCGGAAATTACGATTTCATTTCGTCACGTAAAACCAACTTTGAGAGAAGCGGTAAATGATAATCAAAAAACTGCTGACGAAGTTTTGCGAATTATTAAAGTATTTGTTAAAGATACTTTAGACGTAAAAACAAGTTTAATTGCAACAAATAAATCAATGGTTTGGGATAACAAACTTAAACGTGAAGTTTTCGCAGGTTTTGAATCTACTCAACGAATCATTTTTACCCTTAAAGATTTGAAGAAAATGCAGGATTTTACTGAAGATTTGCTAAAAACTAAATTTAATAAAATTGAACTTATATCCTATTTTCACACAAAAGCTGAAGCATTTATTAAACAAGCTGAAGAACTCGCAATTTTAGATGCAATTGAAACTACTAAAAGACTAAGTGCAAAAAGCGGAGTAAAAAGTGGCCGAATTATTTATATCGAAACTAATAAAAGTCCAAATGATAAAAGTAATCGAGCAGAAACGTACGAATTTGAAACTTACGGAAAAGGAATGGGCGGAAGAGGAGTTTCGTCAAGTGGAGAACTAATAAAATATAATGTGGAAGTAAAAGTTTACACAGAAATCTTAGAATAAAACTTCACAAAAAAGCCTTAGCAGTTGCACAACTTCATTCAATAACTAAACTTTAAAAATAAGTACTAACCTACTTATAGCTATATTTTTCAGAAGCATAACTGAAATTTTTTCACAGTAAGACGTTAGCAACAAGCTTATCCCAGAAACTTAAAAATCAGTATTTTAATTTTAAATTAAACAAAAATGAAAACCTTTATAATTATTTTGTTTTTTACTTCAATGTCATATTCACAAATAACTAAAAATAATTGGTTAGTTGGCGGTAGTGGTAATTTTAAAACAACAAAAACTGAAAAATTATCAGATGGAACAAAGCCTTTTGATGACAGAACTATATTTTCGATTTCACCAAATGTTGGTTACTTCTTTTATGACAAATTAGCTGGTGGAATTAGCTTAAGCTATATTTATGATAATATATCGGAGGACTATCAATATTTTGGAGTTGGACCATTCGTTCGATATTATTTTCTAAAAACTGACAAACAATTAAATCTTTTTTTACAAGGAAATTACTATTATTATCAAGGTGGAGCAAAAACGCAGGATGGAAATGATACCGGAAAATTTCACAATAACGGTTACGGATTTAAAGCTGGTACAGCAGTATTCTTGAATAGTAGCGTAGCTCTAGAACTAACATTAGATTATATTTCAAATAGATTAAATAGTGAACTTAAGGAGGATTCAATAATGATTGGAATTGGTTTTCAAATTCATTTAGAAAAATAAAGCCAGCCTAAAACAGCCGTTTCTCAATTGCAAATTTTGTAGTAAGTTCGCGTTTACATTTCGCAAGAAATTTTATCTTAAACAGAATACTAAACATCAACGAACATCCAAACTTCACAATGCAGCAAAACATTAACTATCATTACAAATCAACACCCAAAAGCACCGAGAATACAAAAATTTAGAAAATGATAGAAACAGAAAGACTCATCATAAAACCTTTGACTTACAATCAATTGGTTAAATATATTAAATGTAACCACTCGCTAGAACAAGAACTCAACTTGAATACTACCACTAGAACCATTTCAAATGAATTGAAAGAAGCATTTGAACAAACCATTCTGCCTAATGTAAAAGACCCGACCAAGAACTATCTGTATTCGACACTCTGGACCGCAATTTTAAAAGTGGATAACAAAATGATTGGTGACTTATGTATTGTTGGCGAACCAAATGCTGAAGGTGAAATAGAAATTGGTTATGGAACTTATGCAGAATTTCAGAACAAAGGTTACATGACAGAAATTGTAAGTGGAATGATTGAATGGGCTAAAACCCAAAAAAATGTAAAATCAATAATTGCTTCAACTGATAAAACGAATAGTGCTTCCTTCAAAGTGCTTGAAAAAAATAATTTTAATAAAATCGGGGAAACAGCAACTTTACTTAATTGGAAATTAGATCTAAAGCACTAATCTAATGATTGACCGAAAAAAGGTAACCTAATGCTATCAAGGATTTTTGTCAAAGATTTAGTTTCATTTTCCTACTCATTTCATAATTAACAGGAAACCTAATTATAAAAGACTTTATCTAGTTTAAAAAAGCTAGCCAGCGCTACCTAGAAAAGAGCGATAGACTTAAACTTAATGCTTTAATGGGGTTATGAACGGGGTAAATGGCGTTCTGAACTACTTAAAAGAGGTTACCCAACGGGGTGAAATAGGTTATGCCACTTGGTAAATGGGGTTATGAACGTGGTTGACCACGTTATGCAACGGGGTAAAAGTGGTTCAGAACCACTAAAATGGGGTTACCCAACTGGGTAAATGTGGTTATCTAACGTGGTAAATGGTGTTTTGAACGTGGTTGACCACGATGTGTAACCAGGTAATCGGGGTGCTGCTTGATTTCTTCGCATTATATAGCGCATCAGTACCTAAAAAAAGCACGGTAATCATCCGTGCTTTTTGAAACTATTAATCGGTATTTTCAATTTGTTTATAGGCATCGATGACTTTTTTGACTAAGCGGTGGCGCACAATGTCTTTGTCATCCAAATAGATTATCCCAATTCCGTCGATATCTTTCAAAACCAATAACGCTTCTTTAAGTCCAGAAATGGTTCGTCTTGGTAAATCGACTTGACCAGGATCGCCCGTTATCATGAACTTTGCATTTTTCCCCATTCGGGTCAAAAACATTTTCATTTGCGAATGCGTCGTATTTTGTGCCTCATCAAGAATCACAAAAGCATGGTCTAATGTTCGCCCACGCATAAACGCTAACGGGGCAATTTGAATCACTCCTTTCAGAATGTAATCTTCGAGTTTTTCGTTGGGCAACATGTCTCGCAAGGCATCGTATAATGGCTGCATGTAGGGATCTAATTTTTCTTTCATATCCCCAGGTAAAAAACCAAGGTTCTCCCCTGCTTCCACCGCCGGTCGGGTCAAAATAATTCGCTTTACTTGTTTTTCTTTCAGTGCTTTAACCGCCATTGCAACTCCCGTATAGGTTTTTCCAGTACCTGCCGGACCCACAGCAAAAACCATGTCGTTTTTATTCATCGTATCGACTAACAACTGCTGATTTGGCGTCATGGCTTTGATGATTTTTCCACCAACGCCGTGCACTAAAATTTTATCGTGACCCTCATTTCTTCGGTCGTCATGTGAATCACTTTGAATTACTCTTTCAATCACGTTATCATCAATAGTATTGTACCTTGTAAAATGAAGCATTAATCGATTGAATCTTTTTTCAAATTCATCTAACGCTTCTTTTTCGCCAAAAATTTTAATTGTATTTCCTCTCGCTACAATTTTTAATTTTGGATAGTACTTTTTAATGGTTTCAAGATGAGCATCTTGTGTACCCCAGAATTCTTTTGGGGCAATGTCTACAAGCTCGATGGTTCGTTCGTTCAAATTTATTAGGGTATTTGTTGTTAATTTAATGTCATTCGTAATCCAATTCCATTCGAATTAGTAATAAAATAAAACTCATTATCTTTAGGTTCAAAACCAACTTTTTGTAGAGAATTGTATTCTGAAACTACATTTTTTATTTTCTTGGAAAATCCGATTTTAATGGGAATTGCGACTACTATTGCACCTATTCCGATGTAAGTTAAAACGGTAGGATAGGTTTTTTGACTTCCACTTTGAGGACCTGAATACGTGTTCATGCCTTTAATTAAATCGGAAACAATTAACAACGGACCGGCTAAAAGTAGGATATTCCCTATTGTTTTCTTTTCTCTACCTGTGTTATAATTGTCCAATAATTTTGGGTGGTTTTTTAATAATTCTCTAACTTGATTTGAGGAAATAGTTTTCTTTTCAGAATTTTGAATGTTTCCATTGGATTTGTAACTAATTTGTTGTGAAAAAGAGGATAAATTGACTATTAAAAGAAAAAGTACTAGAAATAATTTGTTCATAGGTTTTGTTATAATTACTGATTAAATAAAGATTAAAATACTTTAACTTTGCATTTCAAATTTAGAGAAATTTAGAAGAAATCCTTGCATTAGTTATAAACAATTTTATGTCAATAATTACCCTTACTACTGATTACGGACTCAAAGACCATTTTGTTGGTGCTTTAAAGGGAAAAATACTGTCTGAAAATTCAGAAGCTAAAATTGTTGATATTTCGCATGATATCGATCCGTTTAACACTGCCGAAGCCAGTTATATTGTTGGGGCTGCTTATTTGAGTTTTCCAAAAGGTACGGTGCATCTCATTGGGGTGGATGCCGAATTGAATAGAGAAAACCAACATATTGCTATGCAATGGAACGATCACTATTTTATTTGTGCCGATAATGGAATTCTAAGCATGCTCACGCAAAAAGTACTGCCTCAGAAGATAGTTTCCATCAATATTCACGATCGATTACCTGAAGACGCAACAGATTTAGATATTTTTGTAACTGTAGCCTGTCATATTGCAAAAGGAGGATTATTAAATGTTATTGGAAAAGAGATTTCATCCATAAAACAAATCACTGATTTACAACCCGTAGTTGCTGTTGATAAAAATTCAATCAAGGGATATGTGGTATATATTGATCATTTTGGAAATTTAATTACTAACATTACTCGAAATTTATTTACTGAAATTGGAAAAGGCAGGCCCTACGAAGTGGTGTTGAACAGTGCTGCTAAACAAAATCAAAAAGGGACTATTAAAAGTATTTGGCCAAAATATTCCGATATTGCAAGTGCAGGAAAATATCCCATAAAAAATTATGAAGGCGGAAAATTGGCTATATTCAATGAGGCTGGTTATTTAGAAATTGCCATTTTTAGGAGTAATCCAGTAACGGTTGGATCAGCTTCTAGTTTATTAGGAATAGGTTATCGTGATGCAATTACCATTGTTTTTAGTTAAAAAAAATAAGTATGCTTGTTCGAATTGTAAAAATGAGTTTTCACCAAGAATACATTACTGCATTCACAGAAAACTTTGAGTTAGTGAAAAATAAAATACGAAATGCTGAAGGAAATCGTTTTCTTGAATTATATCAAGATAAAAATGATAGTACAATTTTTTTCACCTACAGCTATTGGGAAAGTGAACAAGATTTAGAAAATTATAGAAATTCTGAACTATTTAAAGAAGTTTGGACGTTCACAAAAAAATTATTTAAAGAAAAGCCAGAAGCGTGGAGCGTTGATAAATTGGTTTCTTTAGTTTAAAGTTGGTCGACCAGAAACTTTAAACATAATCGTTAAACAGTTAAAAAAAATGAAAGCACTATTTTATAGAGAAATAAAATCCTTTTTTGGTTCGCCCATAGGCTATTTAGTTATTGCGCTATTTTTACTTTTAAACGGGCTATTTCTTTGGGTTTTTGAAGGTGATTACAACATATTAAATTCGGGTTTTGCTGACATGACCCCATTTTTCACCATTGCGCCTTGGATCTTACTTTTCTTAGTTCCCGCAGTAACTATGCGTAGTTTTTCTGAAGAGATAAAACAGGGTACGTTAGAGTTATTACTCACAAAACCATTGTCTATTTGGCAAATTGTAACTGGAAAATTTTTAGGAGCTGGATTTTTAATAGTTTTGGCAATTGTACCCACATTAAGTTACATTTTTGTAATTTCAAGTTTGGGAATGCCACAAGGAACTATTGATATGGGAAGTACAATGGGTTCTTATTTTGGATTGCTATTTTTAATTTCGGGGTACACCGCCATTGGAATTTTTACTTCAAGTCTTTCTGAAAATCAAATCGTTGGGTTTTTACTTTCGGTGTTTTTATGCTTCCTTTTATATTTTGGTTTTGAAGGCTTGTCCAACATTGTTCCTGATTTCTCCAACAAAATTTCGGCTTTAGGAATGCAAGATCATTTTAAGAGTATGAGTCGAGGAGTATTAGACACTAGAGATATCATTTATTTTACGAGTATTGCGATTGTCTTTCTTTCGTTTACTGTTTTTAATTTAAAATCGCTTAAATCATAATGACTACTTCTAAGAAAAATAACCTCAAATCGGTACTGGTATTGCTTTCTTTAGTAGTACTTTTGAATTTAGCAAGTACGGTACTTTTTCATCGGTTTGACTTAACTCATGACAAAAGATATACGCTTTCCTCCACTTCGTTATCCTTAATTAAAGAAGTCAATGAACCCTTGATTATTGATGTTTTTCTAGAAGGAGAATTTTCTGGAGAATTCAAGAAATTGCAAACGGAAACCCAACAATTACTGGATGAATTTAAAGCATACAATTCAAATGTTGTTTTTCAGTTCATCAATCCGTTAGAAAACGAAACTGAAAAAGACACCTTAATTCAGTCGTTTATTGAGCGTGGGTTAACCCCAATAAATGTGACGCTTGACGATAAAGGAAAACAAACTCAAGAAGTTGTTTTCCCATGGGCCATTGCAAGCTATAAAGGAAAAAGCGTTAAGGTTCCTTTGTTAAAAAACATGATGGGGGCAACAACTGCCGAGAAAGTCGTAAGCTCTGTTCAGCATTTAGAATATGCTTTTGCAAATGCTTTTCATACCATTATTAAATCCAAAAAGAAAAAAGTTGCAGTCATCAAAGGAAATGGAGAACTTCATGACTTATTACTTGCCGACTTCATCAAACAAGTAAGAGAAAATTACTACATCGGTACTTTTACATTAGATTCTGTATCAAAAAAACCACAAGAAACTTTAGCGTACCTGAAAAAGTATGATTTAGCGATAATCGCCAAGCCAACTGAACGATTTACTGATGAAGAAAAGTTGGTTTTAGATCAATTTGTTATTAATGGAGGCAAAACAATTTGGCTAATCGATCAAGTCAATATGGAAATGGACAGCTTATATACCGAATCTGGAACAGCACTCGCCTATCCTAATGACTTGAATTTGGGCGATTTATTTTTTAAATATGGAATTCGGATTAATCCAACTTTAGTCAAAGATTTAATGGCAACTCCAATTGCACTAGCAACTGGAAATCAGGGTAGTGCAACTCAGTACACCCAGTTTCCATGGTTTTATTCCCCGTTAATTTATCCAACCTCAAAACACCCTATTGTTACTAATTTAGAAGGATTAAAATTTGAATTTGCCAATGGGATTGAATTATTAAAAAACGACGTAAATAAAACGGTCTTATTACAATCATCTGTTTATTCAAAACAAGTGGGAACACCAGTTCCAGTTGCCCTAAACATGGTACAGGAAAGACCTGAAGCATCTCAATTTAATGCGACGGGCACAATCCCAATGGCCGTAGTTTTGGAAGGTAAATTTCAATCTGTTTTTAAAAATAGAGTGCTTCCTTTTAAGGATGATTCCATTTTAGATCAGGGAAAACAAAATAAAATGATAGTTATTTCCGATGGTGATGTCATCAGAAACCAGTTGGATAAAAATTATCAACCGTTAGAACTGGGTTACGATAAGTGGACCAACACGCTTTATGGGAATAAAGAATTTATGATGAATTGTGTCAATTATTTATTAGACGATACTGGACTTATTAACATAAGAAGCAAGATCGTAGTATTGCCATTATTGGACAAAGAAAAAGTATATGCAAACTACACAACAACGCAAATCATAACAATTGGACTTCCCTTATTAGTATTATTAATTTTTGGACTGATTTTTTCTATAATAAGAAAGCGTAAATACAGTAGATAAATGTTAATAAAAAATTTTTAATTATAAATTAGTTTAAGATATATTTGTAATAAGTAATCAACAAACGATTTAAGGGAAAATCGGATTTGAAAAAAAACCAGAATATGAAGTTTATAGTATCGAGTTCGTACTTATTAAAACAGCTACAAGTGCTGGGAAGTGTTATTAATAGTAGTAATACATTACCAATATTAGATAATTTTCTATTTGAATTGGACAGCAAAGCTTTAACCGTTTCTGCTTCTGATTTAGAAACGACCATGTCTGCAACTTTAGAAATTGACTCAACGAGTCAAGGAAGTGTTGCTGTGCCTGCAAAATTACTTTTGGAAATATTAAAAACTTTTCCAGAACAACCATTGACTTTCACTGTTGAAGAAAATAGCACCATTGAAATTAGTTCTAATTCTGGTAAGTATGCACTTGCGTATGCTCCTGGAGAAGAATTTCCTAAGTCGGTAAATTTAGAAGACCCATCATCAACACTAGTTCCTGCAGATGTTTTGGCCACAGCGGTTAGCAAAACTATTTTTGCAGCTGGAAATGATGATTTACGCCCTGTAATGTCAGGAGTATTTTTTCAATTTTCGCCTGAAGGATTGACTTTTGTAGCTACTGATGCGCACAAACTAGTAAAATATGCACGAACTGATGTAAAAGCAGCTCAAGTGGTTGATTTCATAATGCCAAAAAAACCATTGAACATATTAAAAAGTATTCTTGGTACCGCAGATACTGAGGTGAAAATTGAATACAACGACAGCAATGCGACTTTTTCTTTTGATAATTATGTTTTAATGTGTCGTTTAATAGATGGAAAATATCCAAATTATGAAGCCGTTATTCCAAAACAAAATCCTAATAAATTGATGATTGACAGAACTTTATTTTTAAATTCAGTTCGTCGAGTAGCGATTTTCTCCAATAAAACTACCCATCAAATTAGATTAAAAATTGCGGGTACTGAGCTAAATATTTCTGCTGAGGATATTGATTATTCAAACAAAGCAGAGGAGCGTTTAACGTGTGAATATCAAGGTGATGATATGCAAATTGGATTCAATTCTAGATTTTTAACTGAAATGTTAACTAATTTACAATCCGATTCAATAATGCTTGAAATGTCTTTGCCTAATCGTGCAGGGATTTTAACTCCTGTTGATGGACTTGAAGAAGGCGAAAGCATCACCATGTTAGTAATGCCTGTTATGCTAAACAATTAAGAACGTACTGTTACTTTATAAAACCGCAATTTTAAATTGCGGTTTTTTTTTGAAATCCATCCAATCTCGTAACTGATTATTTCTTTTACAAAACATTATTCATGCAACGCCAAAATTGGCACCTCTGTTTCGTAGGCGATTTTTTTAACTAGACTTTTCTTAAATAATTTTTCGAGCATTTTATGTTTATAAGTTAGCATTGCCAAAATATCTATATCATTTTTTTTCAAGAAACTAAAAATAGTACCTTTAATATCATCACTTGGAATTACAATAAATTCAACAGGATCATGTTTAAAATCGGCTTTCCACTTTTCAATACGGGTTTGTTTTAAATCAGAATCAAAAGTTTGAACATACAAACATTTAATTTTTGCATTGAGCGCCTTTGCAATTTCAACAACTTTCTTTAAAGCCCGACTGTCTTTCGAAGTAAATCTAGTGGTAAAACCAATTTTCTTGATTTTTTCAAATCTAGCTTTTGCAGGAACCGTTAAAGATAGAATAGGAACACGCTCTATTACCGAACCAGCATTCGTACCTAAAAAAGCTTCTTTCAGACCTGTAGCCCCATTAGTTCCTAAAACAATTAAATCGACTCTTTCTTTTTTCACTAAAGACTTAATCGTTAAAATTAAATCTCCCTGTTCAAGAATGTGACTCATTTTAACTGAATCTAAATTTCGCTCTTCTGCTATTTTTCTCAATAAGGGAACCTCATCTTTAAAATTTTCAAAATTATCTAATTCTATTGAATCGTAAACTTGGGATAAATAAGCAGGATACCCTTCATAAGTAATTGGGGGTAAACTATACACGTGTAGCACTAATAATTCAGCGTTAAGGAATTTTGCCATTTCTAAAGCATAAACAAATGCATTATTTGCAGTTTTAGAAAAATCAGTTGGAAATAAGATTTTTTTCATGGTTATCATTTTATAATTAGTAACATAAATTTATCAAAAAATAATTACTAAAAAAACTATAACTACCTATATTTCAATAATTTAACATAAAATTTTAATCTGTTTTTACTAATAAATTGGAATTGTCATTTTAGCTTATTTCTTTGTAACTTTGTCGGTATATTTATATAATTTATGATTACTAACGATACTATTGTAGCTTTAGCTTCACCCTCTGGTGCAGGTGCCATTTCTGTAATTCGAATTTCAGGAAAAGATGCCATAGTAATTGCGCATTCAGTATTTGAATCTGTTAAAGGTAAAGATATACGAATACAAAAAAGTCATACGTTACATTTGGGAAATATTGTAGATAATTCAAAAATTATAGACCAAGTTTTACTTTCAATTTTTAAAGGAACTAATTCCTATACTGGAGAAAATACAGTTGAAATTTCTTGTCATGGCTCAACTTATATTCAGCAACAAATCATACAATTGTTATTGCGTAAAGGATGTCGCGCAGCAAATGCAGGTGAATTTACCTTGCGCTCTTTTTTAAATGGAAAAATGGATTTATCTCAGGCTGAAGCAGTTGCCGACCTAATTTCATCAGATAATGAAGCGTCACATCAAATTGCGATGCAACAAATGCGTGGCGGTTTTAGTAATGAAATTGGAAAATTACGAGAAGAATTAATAAACTTTGCTTCATTAATTGAACTTGAATTGGATTTTGCTGAAGAAGATGTAGAATTTGCAGATAGGACTCAATTTTATCAATTAGTTAATCGCATTGAGTTAGTTTTAAAACGATTAATTGATTCATTTGCAGTTGGAAATGTAATCAAAAACGGAATCCCAGTTGCTATTGTTGGCGAACCGAATGTAGGAAAATCTACTTTATTGAATGCGTTATTAAATGAAGAACGTGCAATTGTTTCGTCCATTGCTGGAACTACACGGGATACTATTGAAGATGAGTTAGTAATTGGTGGAATTGGATTTAGATTCATTGATACGGCAGGAATTCGAGAAACGGCAGATGAAATTGAGAATTTAGGAATTCGAAAAACGTTTGAAAAAATTGAGCAGGCACAAGTTGTTTTGTATTTAGTTGATGGTTCTCGATTATCGGTTGATGGAAAATTAGAAAATTTGCTACTCGAAGTTGGAAAAACAAGAAACCAATTTCCTCAAAAACCAATCGTAGTGATTATCAATAAAATGGATTTAATTTCTCCAGAAAACGTATCCATTATTGATGAAAAACTAACCACTAACAGCCAACAGAAAATAACTATTTATATTTCTGCAAAAGAAAATAGAGGGGTTGACGAACTCAAAAATCAGTTGTTATCGTTTGTAAATACGGGAGCTTTGCGCAACAATGAAACAATTGTAACCAACTCAAGACACTATGATTCTTTGTTAAAAGCTTTGGATGAAATACAAAAAGTTAGGCATGGGCTAGAAATCAATCTATCCAGCGACTTGATGGCAATAGATATTAAAGAGGCGCTATATCAATTTGGATTAATTACTGGCCAAGTAACAAATGAAGAGCTTTTAGGTAATATTTTTGCGAATTTTTGTATCGGGAAATAATAATAGAATACGATTATAGTTTGTTTTAAGTTGAAAACCTACTTTTATGAGTTACCCTTTTGTGCTAAATATTAAGGAACAAGAATGATTTTAATACTCCGACTATTTTTATAGAATTCCTGAATCCTTATATTTTTTTGTGATTTCTTTTAATTTTTCTTTTCGAATAATTGCAGCATTTTTAACTTTTGCTTGGGCTTTATGCAATTTGTCATTGTGCTTTTTAATATTTTTCTCTGTATTTCTACTCATAATATTTTCTCTTGATTTCGTCTAATGATTTGTCGGATGTAATCAAATCGGTGATAATATATTTTCGTAATTTATCAATATCATCCGTTTCAAAATAATTTGCCCACGATGTTAATTCAAATAAATTACGAATCTGTTTGATTCGTTTTTTAGTTTCTAAACTTGTTCTCAATACAGAATTTGAATTGTAATTAGGGTTATTTCTGTGCTGATAATTAACTGTCTTTGTTTTAAAACACACTTCGATATAATATAACTTTTCAAAATTATTATCTGTATAAAAATTTTCCCAGGGAGCAAATCCTAGTTTGTTTTTTGAGGGGGTTTCAAGGTGCATTGGTATCAACCTCCATTTACTATTTGCTAATTTACCCCAATGAGAAGAATAGCGGTACATCCCCAATTTAGAATAAAAATAACTACTCCCAGATTTGCTTTGAAAAGACCATTTTTGAACTGAAAACTCCTCGATTGGTAATTCGGTAAAAACACAAAAAGTATTTTTAAAAGCTCCCGATTTTAAATTTTTCATTTCTTCCATGGCACAATGTAGTAAAGAAAATGAAATCTATTATTGAATTACAATTCTCTTAGTAATGCTGCCGTTTTTTGATTTTATTTTCAATAAATAAATTCCAGTAGCAACCTCCAAATTTAAATGAATTTCTTTAGTTGCTTGCACACTTTTTAATTTAATTCCAGCGAGGGAATACAATTCTATTAAAGTCTCCGATTCGATTCCAGCAATAGTAACACTATTTTTTGTTGGATTTGGAACTATTGATATCTTTGAAGTTAAAAAATCATCCGAATTTAATGAAGAATTCCAGGTTTGTCCCACATTAGAACCCCATAAATAATTCGCCAAGGCTGGATAATCAATAAATGGATTTCTGTTCATTTGCCAAGTATATATCACATTATTACGATTCATTTCGAAATCATCTGCTGGATCAATGGTATTCCAGTTTAGCAAAGTAGCTAAATCTCCAATATTCCCTACTGGGGTTTCTGAGGGATTTCCGTTTATTACATTCAAACCATTGTATCTAACTGCCATATAAAAAATAGCTCTTGCCACATCACCATGCCAACTGCCTGAGTTTCCAGTTGGGCCATTATAATCTACCCCATAATTTTTATTGCCTCTTGCACTATTTTCAGGACTGTCTTCTGCTCTAATATGATGAGCGTCAGAATGACCGGCCAGAATATCATTTGAATCCGTTGGAGACCATATCATTATTCCATCAGGAACATTTGAGGTTGCATCGGTAAATCCACCACGAGATTGGCTATAAATATGTTCTCTATTCCAAAATCCCGTGCCACTTGTTCCGGTTTGCATATCGAGTTTAGAACGAGGTTGTTCGACATACATCAACCAAACTTGGCTACTATTTAGCGGATTTTGATCGGATTCTTTTAAAATATCATAGGCGTCTCCATAGTTGTGTTCTCTAACAACCAGAGGATTGGCAATAATATCTTGAATTGCTTGTTTCAAAACAGCACCTGACTTACCATTAAGCGATGAATAATAGCCTGGAGGAGCAGTATTTGTAACTAACCCATATGTCGGATTAAGTGGTGATCCCCATGATTGTACAACATAATCATTATCATGAATCCTAACTGCTACATTGTCATTTAATTTTACATAGTTAGTTGGAATGGATCCAATAACAATTTTCATTGTTTCATCGCCTTCGTTATATTGGTCATCAATCAAAACAAAATTCTTTACGACTGAATTGAAGCCAACGGGTATTGTAGCCATTTCACTTCCTGCATAATCATCAGAAGTAAAACTCTCATTTTGAAGTGAAAAAGTAAAGTTTAAGTCCGACATCACAGCAAATTGAGTAGAAAAAGTAAGCGTAAAAGTGGAGCCTTCCGTTAAATTACCTGCTGGAGAAATCGTTACTAAAAATCCGTTTAGGGCTACTCCAGTTCCGTCATTATTTGCCGAAGGGGTTGGTATTTTTACCTCATAGGTTCCATCAACTTTTCTTTGAATTGATTGAGTGGAACTTGCTGCATTCATGTTTTCATCCCATTGCGTGGTCAAACCTAAAGCCGTTAACAAAGCTGTTGCATTGGCATCACTCGTTCCATGAGCTAATGCAGTAATTAGATTGGTGGTAGTTGCCAATGTTCCCGTAGGAAAATTAGAACCATTACCAAGATATAATCCCACCGCATCTGGCCCATTTTGTATTGAATTGTCGGCTAAATAGCGATTTGGTACTGGTGAAACAGCATTGTTACCAATGGTAACTAGTCCGTTAACATTTGTGATGAGTCCATCTAAATCCATAGCAAGGTAGCTTAAGCTATTCGTACCATTAAAAAAAACCAAAACGTAGCCATCCAATGAAAAATTGGGAGTCGTTGATTTTAACTCAACAAATTCTTGAACATCTGTTCCAGGAGTGTCCGTATCAAGTTCGTTAATAACTACTTGAGCATTCAATGGTATGCTAAAAAAAATTAGCATTAGAATTCCGATAAAATTATTCATTGATTCAGGCTTTAGGCTAAGCAAAGTTAGGAAATATTTATCTTTTTATTTTCTTTGAATCAACTTTGTTAAAATTATTATTCGGAAACTCTTATTAAAAATGTACATTTGCAAAAATTTTGAGAAAAATTAATTTTTTAATATCTTTTAAATAAAAAAACGACTTAAGCTACTTATGAAAAAAATAGTTGAATATAGAAAACTACTAAATGTTGATAAAACAGTAGAACTGAAAGACCTTAAAACAATCTATAGAAATGCGATGAAAGATGCACATCCTGATAAATTTCAGGGGGATGAAGTGGGATTAAAAGAAGCAGAAGAAAATAGTAAAAAAATTATTGAAGCCTATCATTTTCTGGTTAGTATCAATCCAGAAACTATAAAGCAAAACTTACCTGAATATACTGAAACGATTGCTACCTCAACAATTATTGATTATAAATTTGTAGAAGGACGTTTAATCATTAATTTTTCAAATGGCAGCGTTTACGAATACATTAGTGTCCCAAAAGCAACTTATGTTAAGATGGTTAATGCTGATTCTCCAGGAAGATTTGCCAAAAGACACATTCTTAATTCATTTACTTGGAGAAAAACAATTAATCAAGATTAATTTCAAGAAGTATTCAACCAAAGACTTTCCATTTCGAGAGTCTTTTTTTATTCTTAACCGATTGACTCGGAATAAATTCTAACAAAATTTTAAGTTGAATACCTCTTGAAAAGTAATATTTTTAAATACTTTTGCAAATCAAAATTAAACTCAATTACAAAAATGAAAAAATTATTATTACTATTAACTGCTACTTTTATTGTTGTTTCATGTAACAAAGCAGGTAAAAATGAATATATAATCACGGGTACCATTAAAGGTATTGCAGACGGAAAGACAGTAGTTCTTGAAAAACAAGACGAAACCGGTCAATTAAAACCTATTGACACTGTAAAAATAACGGATGGTGAATTCACATTTACTGGTACTTCAAAAGAACCTGAATTGCATCTAATTCAAGTAGAAGCCATTCAAGGAAAAGTGCCTTTTATATTAGAAAATGGAGATATTGAGTTAACATTAGTAAAAGACAGCATCAATAATTCCTCTATAGGTGGAACTTACAATAATGAAGAACTTAATTCCTACCGAGAAAATGGAATGAAGATTCAGAAAAAAATGTTGAAATTCCAAAAGGATAATATGCAAAAAATTACTACAGCACAACAAAAACAAGATACTGCCGTAGTAAATAGTATTAGAAAAGAATACAGCAAATTCCAAGATGAATTTGTCAATCAATCTAACGAATATGTAAAATCACATCCAAAAGCATTTATATCTATTCTAATCATTGAGAGTATGTTTGGAAATATGGATGTTGATGTTAAAAAAATTAACTCTTATTATACCAATTTAGACAAGGAATTAAAAGCAACAAAAGCTGGAAAATCAC
Source organism: Flavobacterium sp. (assembly GCA_044231345.1). GTDB lineage: Bacteria > Bacteroidota > Bacteroidia > Flavobacteriales > Flavobacteriaceae > Flavobacterium. Next base: position 1,793 of record JBIHZQ010000023.1, on the reverse strand, counting down.
TAAAAAATAAAATCGACATGGCGATGAAACCAGTGACCCCACCTTCTACTGAAATTGGAAGTATGGCACCTGATTTTACGGCACCCAATCCAAAGGGTGATTATGTTGCCTTAAATAAATTTACGGGTAAAGTAACTGTGATAGATTTTTGGGCTTCATGGTGTGGACCATGTAGACAAGAAAATCCAAATATGGTAAAAATGTATGCTGAATTACATTCGAAAGGATTAGAAATTCTTGGAGTTTCTCTAGATGAAGAAGCTTCAAAGTGGAAAGAAGCCATAACTAAAGATCAATTGACGTGGGATCAAATTTCAAACTTAAAAAAATGGAAAGATCCTATAGCAAATTTATATTCAATTCAATCAATTCCTGCTACTGTGCTTATTGATAAAACAGGAAAGATTGTTGCAAAAGACTTAAGAGGCGCTGAATTAAAAGCAAAAATAGTTGAACTTTTAGCTAAATAATATTGCTTAATATACTACTTTAATTAAATCTCCTTATCGGAGATTTTTTTTATCGTATTTAATTCCAACACCTTAATAAAACAGGTGAATTATTAATTTGAAATACGTTTGCAAACACCAAAACAGTTTCTATATTTGCAGCCGTTTAAGCATGTAATTCAAATTCTATTGGGGAGATACTCAAGCGGCCAACGAGGGCAGACTGTAAATCTGCTGTGTAAACTTCGCAGGTTCGAATCCTGCTCTCCCCACAAAAATCCCTTATGGGATTTTTTTTATTATTATCTGTAGGCACTTATAACTTTCCTAATTTTGCCATAACAAAAAGCAGGACAATTGGTACCAATAGCAAAAGTACCATTTCAAAATTTTCAGTAAACAAACTCGGCTCTTTAATTAGGGTAATAATTAGACCTCCAATTGCCCCACCAAAATGTGCTGTGTGTCCAATTGAATCATTTTTAGCTCTAATACCATAAATTGAATACAATAAATACCCTATTCCAAAAACATAAGCTGGGATGGGGATAGGGATGAAAAATAAAAACAAATCCATTTCTGGATGAATTAATATGGCAGAATATAAAATTCCTGTAACCGCACCTGATGCCCCAATAGCTCGATAAGAATAATCATCTTTATGCAGCACTAACGTTAGTAAACTACCAAAAAGTAAGCTAGCAATGTATATAAGAAAAAAAGACACGTTTCCTAAATAATTAGCTACTTCAGGTGCGAAAAAATATAAAGTCAACATATTAAACGCCAAATGTGATATATCGGCATGTAAAAATGCTGATGTAAACATTCGATAATGTTCTCCAGCACGAATGCTACCAATATGGTATTCATATTTTCTAAAAAAGACCAAGTCTTCAAATCCTTTGAAACTAACAATAATATTCAACGCAATGACAATAATAAGTAGTGTATTCATACCTGATGTTTCTTTATATTCTGTAAAAATAGAAATACTTTCGATAGCTTTTAGTAAACTACTTCTACAAAATATTGATTAAAATGTATATTTGCATAAAAATTAAGCAATGCAATTAATCACTTATCTTTTTTTGTACCCAATTGTTTGGCTCATCTCCATATTACCCTTTCGTTTATTATATATTTTGTCGGATATTATTTATGTAATTATTTATTATGTAATTGGATATAGAAAAAAAACAGTACGCGAAAACATTGCACTTGCCTTACCAAAGCTTTCAGAAAAAGAAAGAATTAGAATTGAAAAAAAATCGTTTCAACACTTGTGTGATATGTTTTTAGAGATGATTAAAACAATGTCGCTATCGGACAAAGAAATTAACA
>JBIHZQ010000084.1:0-8413 GCA_044231345.1 Flavobacterium sp. | reverse complement strand
TATTCAAACCAACAGAAATTAGATAAATGAAACGTAAGATAAATAAAATTGCGGTAATCGGTTCAGGAATAATGGGATCGGGAATTGCCTGTCATTTTGCCAACATTGGAGTTGAAGTTTTGCTTTTGGATATTGTCCCAAAAGAAGTTACAGATGCCGAGGCTAAAAAGGGATTGACTTTAGAAAGTAAAAGCGTTCGCAACCGATTGGTTAATGAACATTTAGCCAATTCTTTGAAATCGAAACCTTCTCCTATATATAATCAAAAATTTGCAAGCCGAATTACAACCGGAAATACCACCGATGATATGGCAAAAATTGCCAATGTCGATTGGATTATTGAAGTGGTTGTAGAACGGTTAGATATTAAGAAATTAGTATTTGAACAAATAGAAAAATTTAGAAAACCAGGTACTTTAGTAACCTCAAATACTTCTGGTATTCCGATTCATTTTATGAGCGAAGGACGAAGTGAAGATTTTCAAAAACACTTTTGTGGAACCCACTTTTTTAATCCAGCGAGGTACTTAAAATTATTCGAAATTATCCCAGGAACAAATACATCATCCGAAGTATTAGAATTCCTTACTATATATGGAGAAAAATTCCTAGGTAAAACTTCGGTCGTAGCCAAAGATACTCCTGCATTTATAGGCAACCGAATTGGAATCTTCGGAATCCAAAGTTTATTTCATCTGGTCAAAGAATTAGGACTGACTATTGAAGAAGTAGATAAATTAACAGGGCCTGTTATTGGCCGACCAAAGTCAGCTACTTTCAGAACCGTTGACGTGGTTGGATTAGATACATTAGTACATGTTGCCAACGGAATTTATGAAAATTGTCCGAATGATGAACAACACGAATTATTCAAATTACCGGATTTTGTAACTAAAATGATGGAAAACAATTGGCTTGGTAGTAAATCAGGGCAAGGTTTTTACAAAAAAGTAGACAAAGACATCCTTTCCTTAGATTTAAATACTTTAGAATATCGTACTGCCAAAAAAGCGTCTTTTGCAACATTAGAGTTAACAAAAACCATTGACAAACCCATCAATCGTTTTAAGGTTTTGGTAAAAGGAACGGATAAAGCAGGTGAATTCTACAGAAAAAGTTTTGCGGGCATGTTTGCTTATGTTTCCAACAGAATCCCAGAAATTTCAGATGAATTATACAAAATAGACGATGCCATGAAAGCAGGTTTCGGCTGGGAAAATGGGCCTTTCGAAATATGGGATGCCATTGGCGTTGAAAAAGGAATCGAAATCATGAAAGCTGAAGGTCTTGAACCTGCATCATGGGTAACAAATATGTTGGCTTCTGGAAATTCGAGTTTTTATACCATTAAAGAAGGTGCTACTTATTTCTACAATATTCCAACCAAATCACAAACAAAAGTCCCCGGTCAAGATGCCTTTATCATTCTAAATAACATTCGCGAAACCAAAAAAGTTTGGAGTAACAGCGGTGCAATTATTCAAGATTTAGGTGATGGAATTTTGAATTTAGAATTCCAATCGAAAATGAACACTATTGGTGGTGACGTTTTACAAGCCATTAACAAAGCTATTGACTTATCAGAAAAAGAATATCAAGGCTTAGTTATTGGAAACCAAGGTGCGAATTTCTCTGTAGGAGCTAACATCGGAATGATTTTCATGATGGCTGTCGAACAAGAATATGAAGAATTGAATATGGCCATTAAACTATTTCAAGACACGATGATGCGGGTGCGTTATTCTGGAATACCTGTAATAGTAGCGCCTCACGGAATGACATTTGGCGGCGGTTGCGAAATGAGTTTGCACGCCGACAAAGTAGTTGCTGCTGCAGAAACCTACATGGGATTAGTGGAATTTGGTGTTGGTGTAATTCCAGGCGGAGGTGGTTCAAAAGAAATGGCGTTGAGAGCTTCAGATTTATTTCGAAAAAACGATGTCGAATTGAATGTGTTGCAAGAATATTTCTTGACAATTGCTATGGCAAAAGTTTCCACTTCAGGATACGAAGCTTTTGATTCAGGACTATTACAACATGGAAAAGATATCATTGTGGTAAATAAAGAACGCCAAATAGCTGAAGCCAAAAAACACGCGTTGCTAATGGCTGAAGCTGGTTACACGCAACCGATTCGCAGAAACGACGTGAAAGTTTTAGGAAAACAAGCCTTAGGAATGTTCTTAGTAGGAACCGACCAAATGGAAGCTGGAAAATACATCTCGGAACACGACAAAAAAATTGCTAATAAACTAGCTTATGTAATGGCCGGTGGCGATTTATCGGAACCGACAATGGTATCAGAACAATACTTATTAGATATTGAAAGAGAAGCCTTTTTGAGTTTGTGTACCGAAAGAAAAACATTGGAAAGAATTCAGTTTATGTTAACCAAAGGGAAACCGCTTCGCAATTAATTTTAATTATAAATTATGAATTTTAAATTATGAATGAGCTTCCTTTATAATTTAAAATTCAAAATTCAAAATAATAGTTATGAAAACAGCCTATATCGTAAAAGCATACAGAACTGCCGTTGGAAAAGCACCAAAAGGCGTATTTAGATTCAAGCGCCCTGATGAATTGGCGGCAGAAACCATTCAGTTTATGATGAATGAATTACCCGATTTCGACAAAAAACGCATTGATGATGTTATGGTTGGAAATGCCATGCCAGAAGCAGAACAGGGATTAAATATGGGACGACTAATTTCTTTAATGGGATTAAAAATTGAAGACGTTCCGGGCGTAACCGTTAATAGATATTGCGCTTCAGGATTAGAAACTATCGGAATGGCAACCGCAAAAATTCAATCTGGAATGGCCGATTGTATCATTGCAGGGGGTGCCGAAAGCATGAGTTTTATTCCGATGGGAGGTTACAAACCCACTCCTGATTATGCTGTTGCAAAAGCGGGTAACGAAGATTATTACTGGGGAATGGGATTAACAGCCGAAGCAGTTGCCAAACAATACAATGTATCGCGACAAGATCAAGATGAGTTTGCCTATAATTCACATAGGAAAGCCTTAAAAGCGCAAGCCGAAGGTAAATTTGACAAACAAATTGTTCCAATTACCATTGAACAGACTTTCATCAATGAAAATGGAAAAAAGGAAACCAAATCGTATGTTGTCAATAAAGATGAAGGTCCCAGAGCTGGAACTTCTGTAGAAGCTTTAGCAGGATTGCGACCAGTATTCGCTGCTGAAGGAAGTGTGACGGCTGGAAATTCTTCTCAAATGAGTGATGGAGCCGCTTTCGTTTTAATTATGAGTGAAGGAATGGTAAAAGAATTAAACCTCACTCCTATTGCCCGTTTGGTGAATTTTGCCTCAGCAGGAGTTGAACCCAGAATTATGGGAATTGGCCCAGTGAAAGCTATTCCAAAAGCTTTGAAACAAGCTGGATTGCAATTAAAAGACATCGATTTAATAGAATTAAACGAAGCATTTGCATCGCAATCATTAGCGGTTATTCGAGAATTGGGATTGAATCCTGAAATCGTAAACGTAAATGGTGGTGCTATTGCATTGGGGCATCCGCTAGGTTGTACAGGTGCAAAATTGTCTGTTCAACTATTTGATGAGATGAAACTCAGAGGAAATAAATACGGAATTGTAAGTATGTGCGTTGGGACTGGTCAAGGAAGCGCGGGGATTTATGAATTGCTTTAGAAAACGATAAGTTAGAAGCAAGAAACAAGATGATTGAGAATGAGACATAACTTTAAGAACCTAAAAATTTGGATTATTGCAATGGAAATTACAAATGATATCTAAATACTAACTTCTGCATTTCCAAAATCAGAAATATATGGACTAGTTAGTCATATGAATCGATGTTCAGTATCTATGCCTTCAAATATTGCAGAGGGTTCTAATAGAGGTAATAAACATTTTCAACATTATTTAAATATCAGCTTAGGTTCTTCTTTCGAGTTACAAACACAATTGTTGATTGCTAATCAAAATGATTATTTATCAAAAGAAAAACGGTGGAGTTAGAAAATAAAATAATAGAATTTCAAAAGATGACAACAAGTTTCATAAATAAGTTAGACTAAAGTTAAAAATAGTATTGAGGAACAAGATTACATTTTATAAATTCCTCTTAAATATTTTTTTTTCAAATCTTTCTTCTTGATTCTTTAATCTTTAAACAAATCAAATAATATTAAATCAAGGTAATACGTCTATCATCTATTCGTCTATTATCTATAATCTTTATAAAAAATGAGCTACAAAACAAGAGGAGGTCAATTTCTCGTAAAAGAGACAAAATGCGAAGACATCTTCACGCCAGAAGATTTCAATGAAGAGCAAATCATGATGCGGGACTCGGTTAAAGAGTTTGTAGACAAAGAGATTTGGCCCTACAAAGATCGTTTTGAAAAAAAGGATTATGCACTTACACAAGAATGCATGAAAAAGGCAGGTGATTTAGGATTTCTAAGTGTTGCAGTTCCTGAAGAATATGGAGGAATGGGAATGGGATTTGTAAATACCGCTCTAGTTTGCGATTATATTTCGGGAGCAACTGGTTCGTTTTCTACGGCTTTCGGTGCGCATACAGGAATTGGAACCATGCCAATTACACTTTATGGAACTGAGGAACAAAAGCAAAAATATGTGCCAAAATTAGCTTCTGGTGAATGGTTTGGTGCTTATTGCTTAACTGAACCTGGAGCAGGATCGGATGCCAATTCTGGGAAAACGAAAGCAGTTTTATCCGATGACGGAACACATTATGCCATCACAGGGCAAAAAATGTGGATTTCAAATGCGGGATTTTGTTCCTTATTTATTGTTTTTGCAAGAATTGAAAATGACAAAAATATTACTGGATTTATCATAGAAAACAATCCTGAAAACGGGATTTCTATGGGTGAAGAAGAACATAAATTGGGAATTCGTGCCTCCTCTACTCGTCAGGTTTTCTTTAATGAAACCAAAGTTCCCGTTGAAAACATGCTTTCAGAAAGAGGAAATGGATTTAAAATTGCCATGAATGCGTTGAATGTTGGTCGTATAAAATTGGCTGCAGCTTGTTTAGATGCACAAAGAAGAGTTACCACAGGTGCTGTAAAATATGCTAATGAAAGAATCCAATTCAATACTCCGATTGCAAAATTTGGAGCCATACGATACAAATTGGCAGAAATGGCAACTTCTTGTTATGCAGGTGAAAGTGCCACTTACAGAGCTGCCAAAGATATTGAAGACCGAATTCACGCTCGTGAAGCAGAAGGAACTTCACATCAAGAAGCAGAATTAAAAGGTGTTGAAGAATATGCCATAGAATGTTCTATTTTGAAAGTTGCCGTTTCTGAAGATGTTCAAAATTGTGCTGATGAAGGTATTCAGATTTTTGGTGGAATGGGATTTTCCGAAGATACACCTATGGAAAGTGCATGGAGAGATGCCAGAATTGCTCGAATTTACGAAGGTACGAATGAAATAAACAGAATGCTTTCAGTGGGAATGCTGATTAAAAAAGCAATGAAAGGACACGTTGATTTATTAGGACCTGCTTCTAAAGTTCAAGAAGAATTAATGGGAATACCTTCATTTGAGACTCCAGATTATTCCGAATTATTTTCAGAAGAAAAAGAACTAATTGGTAAATTAAAGAAAGCGTTTTTGATGGTAGCCGGAGGTGCAGTTCAAAAATACGGTCCCGATTTAGATGATCACCAGCAATTATTAATGGTTGCAGCAGATATGTTGATTGAAATATATATGGCAGAAAGCACCATTTTGAGAGCTGAAAAAACTGCTAAAAAAGTCGGAGCTGATAACGTTCAAGAACAAATTGCCATGGCAAAATTGTACTTGTATAAAGCCGTTGACATTATAAATCTTAAAGGAAAAGAAGGCATCATTTCTTTTGCTGAAGGCGATGAACAGCGCATGATGTTAATGGGTTTACGCCGATTTACTAAGTATGTAAATATGCCAAATGTTGTTGGTTTAAGAGAAATTATTACAAACAAATTGGTTTCAGAAAATGAATATTGTTATTAAAAAAATAGTTTTTAAATTTAGTTAAGTTGTTAATCCGTTTTATGTAAAAATAAAACGGATTTTTATTTTTAAATCCAAATGGTTTAAGTAATTTTATTTCAAATTAAATTATAAAAATGAAACAATCACTACTCCTAACTACTTGCATAATAGTATCGATAATAAGTTGTAAATCAAGTAGAAATATAGATAAAAGCTCTGCATTGAATTTAATATTTGAGTCAAAAAGCAATAGTACGGTAGCCGGCACCGCTACTTTTACAGAAAAAAAAGGGAACGTTACATTGGTAGCAAAATTGACTGGTCTAAAACCTGGTGTTCATGCGATTCATATACATGAAAAATCAGATTGTTCGGCAGCAGATGGAAGTTCTGCGGGTGGACATTGGAATCCTACTTTTAAAAAACACGGAAAATTAGGTGAAGGCGAAGCTCATAAAGGAGATATTGGAAATTTTACCGCTGATGAAAACGGCATAGGTACCATTACCTTTTCAACCAATGAATGGTGTATTAGTTGTGAAGACCAAACCAAAAATATTTTGGATAAAAGTATCATTGTTCACGCGAATCCAGATGATTTTACTTCACAACCAACGGGCAATGCTGGAGGAAGAATTGCTTGTACAGCTGTCATAAAATAATTACGCTACACTAAAATAATGATTAACCCATCATCATCAGGTTGGATAGACAAATTTTTTGTTGAACAGAAAAAAGAACAAAGTTCAGTAGAAAATAATGCTGAAAATTTTTACAAAAAAATAAGAGAGACTGGTTATATCTATGGCCATATCGTAGCTTTTGACACCGATTTTCCTATAACTATTAAAGGTTGGATAAGTATAGAAATGTCAAAAGTTGCTTTAATAAATACTTTGTTCTCGACCTATGTCTTAATAAAAAAAGATACACACACAAAAAATTTTATTGCAAAAACACTTTCTTTTTATAATGAAATGAACCCTGTTGGCTATTCTATTTTTAAAAAGGTATTGCCTAATGAGTCTGCTTCATTGAATCTTGAAAAAATAATTGATAGTCGAGTTCAAACCAATGAAAATAGTATAAGTAAAAACTTTTCACATATCGTGACAAACGCACTACTTTTTGTGGACGTATTGGCATTTCATCATTATTTAGTATTTGGAGTTATTCCAGATAAATACCTCAAGAAAATGGAAGAAACAATAATTAGTATTGTTTCATTGGCTTTGAAAACCAAATTAAAAAAGTCAAAATATGATGATTTACTGATAAAGTTATTTGAAGCATCGGTACGATACAGTAAGTTTTCTACGGTAAATGTATCCAACTTAGAAGCGTTAGAATTAGATTATTTCAAATTAGAATTAGAAAAATATTATTTAATTGATATAGCGGGAATGGCATTATGGAGCGACGGAGTGATTGAAGAAAACGAAACCTATTTTTTACATAAATTGGCAGAAAACCTTGCTGTTTCAGATGATTTTGTCACTGAAAGTATTTTCCAAACTAATGAGTTTTTAAATAAATACAAACAAGATATTGCTTATTTTAATTATTCAAATCCTGTAAAACATTTTTATGACCAAACCACTCAAAATGTAGAAGTCTTAATCAGCCGAAATAAAAATAGATTATTTAAAGAAATTTCGGAAAGTAAAGAATTAATGCTATTACTAGCTGCTTCTACTCGAAGAGAATTAGAAGAAAAGGAAAAGAAAAAAATCAAAAAACAATTACTTGATGTTTGTAAATCCATTCCTTCTCTTACTATTTTCCTTCTACCGGGTGGCAGTTTATTATTACCAATCTTGATAAAATTTATTCCTAAACTTCTTCCTTCAGCGTTTAATGAAAATTTAGAAAATGATTGAAAAAAAACCTATAAAATCGGCTTTAATATTAAAATTTTAACTGGTACACTTCATCCAAGTCTTTATCTGAACTAATATTCACATTCAAATCGGTAACAAATCCTGAATTTAATCCATAAGCCCAACCATGAAGATATAAATCATGATTGTTTTTCCATGCTGATTGTACAATTGAAGTTTTAGCCAAATCAAAAACTTGTTCTTTAACATTCAATTCTACAAACTTATTGAATCGTTCATTTTCGTCAGAAATAGAATCTAATACATTTTGGTGTAATCGATAAACATCTTTTATATGTCGAATCCAGTTATCAATAATTCCGATAGAATCGTTGCCCATTGCGGCTTTTATTCCACCACAACCATAATGACCACAAACAATAACGTGTTTCACTTTAAGGACATTTACTGCATAATCTAATACACTTAACATGTTCATATCGCTATGAATAACCATATTGGCAATATTTCTATGTACGAAAACTTCACCAGGTTTTGCCCCAATAATTTCATTTGCAGGAACC
>JBIHZQ010000051.1:0-14548 GCA_044231345.1 Flavobacterium sp. | reverse complement strand
TTAAATTGCTCGAAAGTATTCATTTTGCTTTTATTTTCAGCAAAGGTACGTTTTTTTGAAAGAAACGGAATTTCGAAATAATAAGGAGTATTAATGGCGCTTTAAAAAGCATGAAAATGTAGTCAACAGAAATTGATTTAATCTAAAATCCTTCAAAAACTCCCAACCCAAATAATGCAAAGTCATATTTTACAGGATCATTTGGGTCGAGTTTACGCAATTGTTCATCTAATTCTGCGAGTGCTTTAGCATCATTTTGTTTTCGGATTAATAGTCCCAATTTCCGAGCTACATTTCCAGAATGAACATCTAAAGGGCACGATAATTTTCCAGGAGAAATACTTTTCCAAATGCCTAAATCTACTCCCGAATTGTCTTTTCGACAGAACCATCTCAGCATCATGTTTAATCGTTTTGCAGCGGAATTATTCAATGGGTCTGAGAGGTGTTTTTGAGTTCTTGCTTGGTGAGGAACTTCAAAAAAAAGGTTTCTAAATTCAGAAATACTTTTTTGAACTGAATTAGTTTCTTGGTTTTTTGCAAAGGCGCTTTCTAGTCCGCCGTGATGGAGATAAATGTGACGAAGTCCGATTATAAAAGTTTTGAAATCACTACCGTTAAATGTTCTATGGACAAAATCGCCCAAGCGGTCAAGGTCTTTATCCGTGTGAGAAATCACAAACTCATAAGGAGAATTGCCCATTAAATCAATCATTTTTTTGGAGTTTTGAATAATCATTTTACGATTTCCCCAAGCAATGGTTGCGGCTAAAAAGCCTGCAATTTCAACATCCTCTTTTTGCGAAAATAAATGTGGAATCTGAATGGGATCACTCTCAATAAAATTAGGATGGTTGTAAAGTGCGACTTTTTCGTCAAGGAAACTTTTTAATTCGGAATCATTCATTTGGAGTAATCTCTACTAAATTATTGGCTAATTACCCCATCAACCATAACGAGTTTTCGGTCTGCCATATTTGCAAATTCTTCATTGTGCGTGACAATAACAAAAGTTTGCCCAAATTCATCACGCAAATTAAAAAATAATTGATGTAAATTTTCTGCCGTAGCGGTATCTAAATTCCCCGAGGGTTCGTCTGCAAAAATCACTGCAGGTTTATTTATTAGTGCTCTAGCAACGGCTACACGTTGTTGTTCTCCTCCTGAAAGTTCTCCGGGTTTGTGATGTATTCGGTGCGAAAGGCCTAAAAAATCCAATAAATTTTTGGCTTGTTGCGCTATTTCTTCTTTATTTTTTTTAGCAATTAATGCTGGAATACACACATTTTCTAAAGCCGTAAATTCAGGTAATAATTGGTGAAATTGAAAGATAAAACCTAAATTCAAATTTCTAAATTTAGACAAATCACGGTCATTCATAGATAATACATCTGAATCATTAATGAAGAGCGATGCGCTATTTTCAATAGTTTTTTCTTTTGTTTTCAAGGGTAAAATCGGTCTGTCTAACGTACCTAAAATATGTAAAAGAGTAGTTTTTCCTGCACCTGAGGCTCCAACTATTGAAACGATTTCACCTTTTTTAATATGCAAATTAACTCCCTTTAAAACATGAAGTTGGTCGTAGAATTTATGAATGTTTTTTGCCTGTATCATTAGCCAAAGGTTTTTACAAAGTAACAACTATTTTTTAAAAAGTATTCTTCAAAAATTATTCACTTTGAAACATTTTATAAATTTAAGTTAATTGATGTGATTTGTAAACGTTTATAAATAAATTTGAAACAAATAGTAAACTATGAATCGAATAATTGCATTGGCCATCACATTATTAGGAATAGGATGTCAGTCAAAGGAAACGGAAATCAGTTCTAAACAAATGAAAACAACTATACAAATGGAAAATCAAATTGGGAGGGAAGTAGCAACTTTTGCAGGAGGATGTTTTTGGTGCACTGAGGCGGTATTTTTAGAGATAGAAGGGGTTGAAAAGGTAGTTTCTGGATATACTGGAGGCGCTACTAAAAATCCAACATATAAAGAAATTTGCAATGGTGATACCGGCCATGCTGAAGCTATTCAAATCACTTTTGATCCTAAAAAAGTAAGTTTTGGAGAGTTGTTAGAAGTCTTTTTTGCCACCCATGATCCCACCACTAGAAACCGACAAGGAAATGATTTTGGTACACAATACCGTAGTGAAATTTTTTATCACAGTGAAAATCAAAACCAAATTGCCACACAATACATTGCATTGTTAACTCAAGAAGCTGTTTTTGAAAAACCAATTGTAACGGTGGTTTCTCCGGCGGTTATTTTTTATGAAGCGGAAGACTACCATCAAAATTATTACAATCAAAATAAATCACAAGGCTATTGTAGTTACGTTATTACTCCTAAAATTGAAAAGCTCAATAAAGTTTTTAAAAGTAAGTTGAAAAAGAAATAGATTATTTTTTGAAAAGGAAACCTAATCCCAAGCGATCCAACATTTTCTTTTCAAAATTCCAAAAAAAAGTAAATTGGCCAAACAACCACCCAATTGCAACTAACAAAACTTGATAGATAGGAAAAATAAGCAGTAGGCGTAATGGCAAATACAGGGAATAATTCATAGTTTTTTTATCAATTGAAAGCCACGAACATAAAGGCTCTGAAAGCCATGCCGAAGTAGAACCGGTAATTGCAAATACTATAAAAATTATAAAAAGTTGATAGTTAGAATCAATATTCCAACGCTGCTTTAATTGTTTCATATCGAATGAATAATAGAATACAAATATACTAACATTAGCGATAGCGTAGTACTCCTCCGAGATTTTGTTTATAGGTGTTTTGAAAATAAATCATGTAATTATAAATAAGATAATTCACCTCGTATCCATAGTTGATTAATGGGTCATAATTAATATTCATTTCGTATAATCCAGGGTCAAAGCGCATCGGTTGTAAAACGCGACTATTCCATTCACTTACATAAACTATATTTCTTTGTTCTAAATATTTTTGTGAATAATGGCCTCTTGGAAATGCAATTGTATTGAGCCAAGTAGAAAATCCAGGTTCAATAATAAGAACTTCATATTCTAATTCTTCGTTATAAATGCGAACGGTGTCTTTTACAATGGCTGCATTACTTTTATCCAGTACGCCATTTTTCGTAGGCTGACAACTTGTTAATGTCAGTAATACTATCAATACAAAAAGACTATTTTTCATCAGCGTTTAATTTGAATAAATTTACAAAACAAATGCCATAACCCCACATTAATTAACAAAAAAAACCAATCGTCAGAGACAATTGGTTTAAAATATTTAATAATTTTATTATTATTTTTCTAACTTTAATAAGCTAATTAGTTGTTCGGCTAATTCAGTTCCAATTCTGTTTTGAGCCTCCAATGTTGCTGCGCCAATATGAGGCGTTAAAGAAATTTTTGGGTGCATTAATAACTGAACTTCTGGATTTGGTTCATTCTCAAAAACATCTAATCCAGCAAACAATACTTTCCCGCTTTCTAACGCTTCCAATAAGGCCACTTCATCAATCACACCTCCACGCGCACAATTTATAATTCCAACTCCATCTTTCATAGTCGAAAATTCCTCTTTTCCAATCACATAACCCTTTTGAGCAGGAACGTGAAGGGTAATAAAATCGGAATGTAAAATGACATCTTCTAAGGGTTCTGTAACAATATCTACATTAATAAACTGACCGTTATAAAAATCAACTTTCACCGTCGCTTTGTCAACAAAACTATCAGCCGCAATTATTTTCATCCCAAGTCCTAATCCCATTCGAGCAACCTCTCTTCCAATTCTTCCAAAACCAATAATTCCTAACGTTCTTCCTCTCAACTCAATTCCATTGGCGTAGGCCTTTTTTAACCCTTCAAAATTGGAATCTCCTTCTAAAGGCATTGTCCGATTAGAATCGTGTAAAAAACGTACCCCAGAAAATAAATGAGCAAACACTAATTCAGCCACAGATTCTGATGATGCAGCAGGCGTATTAATTACATGTTTCCCATTGGCACGAGCATATTCCACATCAATATTGTCCATTCCAACACCGCCACGACCGATAACTTTCAAGCCTGGACAAGCATCAATTAGGTCTTGTCGTGCTTTTGTCGCACTACGAACTAATAACACACTTACCCCATTGGCGTTAATATAATTAGCCACTTGCTCTTGTGCGACTTTGGTTGTGATGACTTCAAAACCACCTTTTTCAAGCGCTGCAATGCCACTTTTCGAAATTCCATCATTTGCTAATACCTTCATTATGAGTGTCTTTGTGAGGAAATTAAATTCTCATCCTCAAATTATTATTTTTTTTGGAGCTATTCCTGCTATCCGTTTCAATCTTTATTAAAAAAAAATAATAAAGGATTTTCACTGCTATCAGGGCTAGTAATACCTGCTAAATTTTAGATTCTAATTCTTTCATTACCTCGACCAATACTTGCACACTTTCTAGCGGGAGTGCATTATACATCGAAGCTCTGTAACCACCCACTGAACGGTGTCCTGACAATCCTGAAATACCTGCGGCTTTCCAAAGTGCATCAAAAACTGTTCCATGAGATTCGTCTTTTAGTAAAAAACAAGCATTCATTGTAGAACGGTCTTCAACATTTGCAGTCCCTTTAAACAAAGGATTTCGGTCAATTTCTGAATACAATATTGCCGCTTTTTCATTGTTTAATTTTTCAATTGCCGCAATACCTCCCATATTCTTTAACCATTGAAGGGTTAATAAAGAAGAATAAACAGGAAAAACAGCTGGGGTATTGTACATGCTTTCTGCCTTGATGTGTTTTTCATAGTCTAAAATACTCGGAATTATTCTTCCCGATTTTCCTAAAATGGACTCTTTGACTACTACCAATGTAGTTCCAGCAGGGCCCATATTTTTTTGTGCACCAGCATAAATTAAATCAAATTTTGTAAAGTCTAATTGTCGCGAAAAAATATCTGAACTCATATCGCATACTACCGGAACATCCGTAGTTGGGAATTCTTTGATTTGTGTCCCAAATATGGTATTGTTGCTCGTGCAATGAAAATAATTAGCATCACCAGAAATGGTGTAGTTTTTTGGAATGTAGTTGTAATTTTCCTCCTTTGACGATGCTACAATCTGTACTTCTCCAAATAATTTTGCTTCTTTTATTGCTGCACTAGCCCAAGTTCCAGAATCGAGATAAACTGCTTTACCATTTTCTTTCATTAAATTATAGGGAACCATCAAAAACTCTAAACTGGCTCCGCCGTGTAAAAATAATGCTTGGTACCCTTTTCCTTCTAATCCCAATAATTCTAACGCTAAGGAACGAGCTTCTTCCATTACGGCAACAAAATCTTTGCTGCGGTGTGATATTTCTAATATAGACAGCCCGGAATTATTGAAATTTAATACCGCTTGAGCCGATTTTTCAAAAACTTCTTTGGGCAAAATACAAGGACCAGCACTATAATTGTGAATTTTCATTTTTTTTTATTTGAGAAAGGCAAATTTCGTAAATACAATTCGAAATAATAATTAATTATCCGAAAACTTATTTGATGTTATTAACAAAAACGTTGTAGTAAATTGATTTATTTACAGATTTTGTAATTAAATTTTCAATAAAAAGGAAATAGTATCGACTGAGTCAGCATAATCCCACAATTTTGGTTTTTGGGTAGCTCCAAAAGTAATGCTGTTTTCAACCAAATTAGTCGAAACAACACACTGAATTTGGGCAGCATCAGTTTGTAAGCGTTGCTTTAAAATTTCTAAATCATCATAATATTCATAAAAAATACTCGAAATAGGAGAGGCATAACTTGAATCTTCTTTGATGGTTAAAAACTCATTATCCAACAGTTCGAAATTACTCATCAAAAAAACTGCTTTGTTGTAATCGTAGTTGTTGGCATATTTTTCATATTTTATGACGTCTTGATACGGAAAAATACCCCCAAAAAAAGCGTCAAAATTATAACCCTTTGGCACAAATAATTTGGATACATTTCTACATCCCAACCCAAAATAACGAAAAATATCTTCTCCCAAAGCGATCATCTGTTCTTCGGATTCATTCCCGGTTAAAATGGCTACGGAATTTCTATTTTTTCGAATAATAGAAGGCTTGTCTTTAAAATAGTATTCAAAATAACGAGCTGTATTGTTGCTCCCTGTCGCAATTACCGCATCAAATCCCTCGAGTTTTCCATCCGTAAATGTGACAAAGTTTTTAAATTTTGGCTCGACCGAAATCAAATAATTAGTTAAAAAAGGAACTAATTTCTGATCGTTGGACGAAGTTTTTACCACGGCTTGATGACCCGTAATAAGAACCGATAGTAAATCATGAAATCCAACCAGCGGAATGTTTCCTGCGAGAATAAGTCCAATTTTTTTTGAAGAAACCGACGAAAAATCATAATCAGAAAGCCATTGGTCTAAGTTTTCTTTAGTCAATGCTTCTCTCCAAGATTGCAGACCAAAAATTACGTTTTCTTTGGTAAACCATCCGTTGTGCGATTGCGACAAATCGATAAGTGAAATCATCGAATCAAAATACAAATCATTAAATAAAACGCCTTCTTTTTTTCGAATTTCTGAAGTAGAAAATTGGCTTAAAAATCGACCCAATTCGATGAAAACATTTTTTTTATGTTCTAATGTCATATTGATTTGTTTATGAATAGTTTTGATTGTAATTTTGTACAAAAATAAGCATAAATAACTCGAATGTCAAAAGCCGAATGTCAAAAGATATAAATCTATTGAAACTTGAATAGGTGATGACATTTAATTTTAAGAACAGAAACATATGGCAATAATAATCACAGATGAATGTATTAATTGTGGGGCTTGCGAACCAGAATGTCCCAATACGGCCATTTATGAAGGAGCGGATGATTGGCGTTACAAGGACGGAACTAAATTGCGCGGAAAAGTTATATTACCTGATGGAACTGAAGTAGATTCTGATGCAGCTCAAACCCCAATTTCAGATGATATATATTATATCGTTCCAGGTAAATGTACTGAGTGCAAAGGCTTTCACGACGAACCACAATGCGCCGCAGTTTGCCCTGTTGATTGTTGTGTGCCTGATGATAATCACGTAGAAAGCGAAGAAACATTATTGAATAGACAATCGTTTTTGCACAACGAATAAAACTTCTAAACCTATTTTAAAGGGCAATCTAATCGATTGCCTTTTTTTTTGAGTCAGTTTGAAAGTATTTTTATTAAAAGCGTATTGTGATAATTAAATAAATTAAACCCTTATATTTGCACACTTTTATAAAACAAAACCACGATTATTTAAGATGGTTTACCAAAAAATAACAGCATGAAAGCAGGAATTGTAGGATTACCAAACGTTGGAAAATCAACCTTATTTAATTGTTTATCAAATGCCAAAGCGCAAAGTGCTAACTTTCCGTTTTGTACCATTGAACCCAATATTGGTGTGGTGAATGTGCCCGATTCAAGAATGGCAAAATTAGAAGAGTTGGTAAAACCAGAACGCGTTCAAATGGCAACCGTAGATATTGTTGACATTGCTGGATTAGTAAAAGGGGCAAGCAAAGGCGAAGGGTTAGGAAATCAATTTCTTGGAAATATTAGAGAATGTAATGCCATTATTCACGTATTGCGTTGTTTTGATAATGATAATATTGTACACGTTGATGGTAATGTAAATCCGATTCGTGATAAAGAAACCATCGATATTGAATTGCAATTAAAGGATTTAGAAAATGTTGAAAAACGATTGGAAAAAGTGAATCGTGCTGCCAAAACGGGCAATAAAGAAGCACAAGTTGAAAAAGCACTTTTGGACAGAATTCGTGAAACATTGCTTCAAGCAAAATCGGCAAGAACTGTAACTCCACAAAGTAATGACGAAGCGGTTTTGATGGAAAGTTTTCAATTAATTACTGCAAAACCAGTTTTATACGTTTGTAATGTGGATGAAAATTCGGCAGTAAACGGAAATAAATACGTTGACCAAGTTCGCGAATTGGTAAAAGATGAAGACGCAGAAGTAATTATATTATCCGTTGGCGCCGAAGCCGACATAACCGAATTAGAAAGCTACGAAGAACGCCAAATATTCCTTGAAGATATGGGATTAACTGAGCCAGGAGCTTCTGTTTTAATTCGTGCCGCCTATAAATTATTGAAACAACAAACCTATTTTACCGCGGGTATCAAAGAAGTTCGCGCATGGACAATCAACATTGGCGCAACAGCACCACAAGCAGCAGGTGTCATTCATACTGATTTCGAAAAAGGATTCATTCGTGCCGAAGTTATTTCTTATGAAGATTATGTTCAGTATGGCTCCGAGGCAAAATGCAAAGAAGCAGGAAAATTTAAAGTCGAAGGAAAAGAATATGTAGTTAAAGATGGCGATGTGATGCACTTCCGTTTCAACGTATAGTCATTGCGAGGAACGAAGCAATCTCATAATACAAAATACAATAACCGCTTGAGAAATTTAGCGGTTTTTTTTTGGCTTTATTAATTCCTAAATACAGAAAACGCAAAAACAAAAAGGAGGTCTTTTTACAGACCTCCTAATGTAGATTTTGATTTACCATTACCAACTTAACTTTTCAGGTTAGCTGACTATTGAATACGTTTTTCTTTTCAGATTACATAAAACAAGTAATTAATCAAAACCACGATGTAAAGTTACTATTATTTTTCTTTTAAAACTCTAATTATCAATTTATTAGTTGAATGGAAAATAAAAATCGTTCATCGGTAAAAAAAATAATTAAAATCTTTAATTCCAATCCATAAATCCATAATTCATTGTCAATATCATTCTTAATAACTTTGAGAAATCCTTTTTCAAAAATGTTCTAATTTCACTACATTAGCACATTCGAGGTTTAGTCAAAAGCACGACTCGAACTGAAAGCTGTTAACTACTTTATAAATTAAAATGTCAGATCAAAATCAATATACCGAAGATAATATTCGGTCACTCGATTGGAAAGAACACATCCGTATGCGCCCTGGAATGTATATCGGAAAGCTTGGTGATGGTTCTTCGCCCGACGATGGTATTTATATTCTTCTAAAAGAAGTCCTCGATAATTGCATCGATGAATTCGTTATGGGTGCAGGAAAAACGATAGAAGTTTCAATAAAAGACAAAACCGTTTCTGTTCGTGATTATGGTCGTGGAATTCCGCTTGGGAAAGTAGTAGACGTGGTTTCAAAAATGAATACGGGTGGAAAATACGATTCGCTTGCATTTAAGAAATCAGTTGGATTAAATGGGGTTGGTACCAAAGCGGTAAATGCTTTGTCTCATTTTTTTAGAGTTGAATCGGTTCGTGATGACAAACAAAAAGGCGCTGAATTTTCAGGAGGAAACTTAGTTCTTGAAGAAGATATTGTTGAAACTACCAAACGAAAAGGAACCAAAGTTACTTTTATTCCCGACGAAGCGATTTTCAAAAATTACAAATTCAGAAATGAATATGTAATTAAAATGATTAAGAATTATTGCTATTTAAATACGGGTTTAACCATTCTTTATAATGGCGAAAAATATTATTCGGACAATGGTTTAAAGGATTTATTGGACGAAAATATATCCGAAGAAGACATGGTTTATCCAATCATTCATTTGCTTGGAGACGATATCGAAATTGCAATAACACACAGTAAATCTCAATATAGCGAAGAATATCATTCTTTCGTAAATGGTCAAAACACCACACAAGGAGGAACCCATTTGGTTGCTTTTCGTGAAGCATTGGTAAAAACCATTCGGGAGTTTTATAACAAAGGTTTTGAGCCTTCCGATATTCGGAAATCAATTGTTAGCGCAGTTAGTGTGAAAGTTATGGAACCGGTTTTTGAATCGCAAACCAAAACCAAATTGGGTTCTACTGATATGGGTTCGGATCCAGGAATGCCTTCGGTACGATCGTTTGTGAACGATTTTATTAAAACTAAATTAGATAATTTTTTACATAAAAATCATGAAACAGCCGATTTACTTTTACGCAAAATTTTACAAGCGGAACGCGAAAGAAAAGAATTATCAGGCATTCGAAAATTAGCCAAAGACCGAGCTAAAAAATCTAGCTTACACAATAAAAAATTGCGCGATTGTCGCGTGCACCTCCCGGACATTAAAAACCCACGATATTTAGAAAGTACGCTTTTTATTACCGAGGGAGATTCTGCCTCTGGATCTATCACCAAAAGTCGTGATGTCAATACGCAAGCGGTTTTTAGTTTGCGAGGAAAGCCTCTGAATTCCTATGGAATGAGCAAAAAAATTGTGTATGAAAATGAAGAGTTTAATTTGCTTCAAGCGGCATTAGACATTGAAGAAAGCATTGAAGATTTGCGTTATAATAATATCGTAATCGCAACAGATGCCGATGTCGATGGAATGCACATCCGCTTATTATTGATTACTTTTTTCTTGCAATTTTTTCCAGAAATGATAAAAGAAGGCCATTTGTATATTTTGCAAACGCCTTTGTTTCGGGTTCGAAACAAGAAAGAAACCATTTATTGTTATTCGGATGAAGAACGAAAAGAGGCCATTGAAAAATTAAAACCTAAACCAGAAATTACGCGATTTAAAGGATTAGGAGAAATTTCACCTGATGAATTTAAGAATTTTATTGGTGAAAGCATCCGTTTAGATCCAGTAATGTTGGACAAATCGACTTCTATAGAAACGCTTTTGGAATTCTATATGGGTAAAAACACTCCCGACCGACAGACTTTTATTATTAATAATTTGAAAGTGGATTTGGACGTAGTTGAAAAAAATTGATTTAAATAAAGGTAAATTGAAAATATACTGAAATAGTCAGCATAAATGAAAGACGAAGAAGAAGATAACATCATTCCAAACGAAGACGATACTAACGAAACGTTAAGCGATTCAATGAATGACGAAGGAAATGAACAAGAAATTGAAGAAGGCTTTGAAGATATAAAATCATCAGGCGGAAATCATTTTTATGATAATGATGAAAATCCAGAGGATACGATTACCAAAGTAACAGGAATGTACAAAGATTGGTTTTTGGATTATGCTTCCTATGTGATTTTAGAGCGTGCCGTTCCTGCTATTGAAGATGGTTTCAAGCCCGTTCAACGCCGAATAATGCATTCGCTCAAGGAATTGGATGATGGTCGGTACAATAAAGTGGCTAATGTGGTAGGTCATACCATGCAATATCATCCCCATGGAGACGCAAGTATTGGCGATGCGATGGTCCAAATTGGACAAAAAGAATTATTGATAGATTGCCAAGGAAACTGGGGAAATATTCTTACTGGCGATAGCGCAGCGGCTTCCCGATACATTGAAGCACGATTGTCAAAATTTGCTCTAGAAGTTTTATATTCTCCAAAAATTACTGATTGGGGAATGTCTTACGATGGTCGTCGTGCTGAACCCAATAATCTTCCGGTAAAATTCCCATTACTATTAGCACAAGGTGCCGAAGGAATTGCGGTTGGACTTTCTACCAAAGTGCTGCCTCACAATTTTAATGAATTGATTGATGCTTCAATAAAAATCCTAAAAGGCAAACCCTTTACGTTATATCCTGATTTTCAAACGGCTGGAATTGCAGATGTTTCAAATTATAACGATGGTTTACGGGGCGGACGCGTTCGAGTTCGTGCTAAAATTTCGCAGTTAGACAAACAAACGTTGGTCATTACCCAAATTCCATTTTCAACCAATACCTCAAGTTTAATTGATAGTATTTTGAAAGCTAATGAAAAGGGAAAGATAAAAATCAAAAAAATAGAAGACAATACTGCGGCTGAGGTTGAGATATTAATTCATCTTTTTCCTGGTGTTTCTCCTGATAAATCGATTGATGCATTGTATGCTTTTACGGCTTGCGAAACTTCTGTAGCGCCTCTGGGCTGCGTAATTGAAGATAATAAACCTTTGTTTATTGGTGTTTCTGCAATGTTAAAAATTTCGACAGAACGAACCGTTCAATTATTGAAAGCAGAATTAGAAATCCAATTAGAAGAACTAAAAAATAAATGGCATTTTTCTACTTTGGAAAAAATATTCATTCGCGAAGAAATGTATATTGATTTCAAATTATACGCTGATCGAGAGGCACTTTATGTTTATTTGCATCAACAATTTGCACCTTTCAAGAAATCATTTGTACGAGAAATAGAAGAGGATGATTTGCAGAAATTAACTCAAATTCCAATGATTCGAATCACGCGTTTTGATTCGGATAAAGCGGATGATTTCATTGCAAAGTTGGAAGACGAAATGAAGGAAGTGCAACAGCATTTAGACAATTTGATTGATTTTGCTATTAATTATTTTGTAAAACTAAAAGAAAAATACGGAAAAGGTCGTGAGCGTCAAACAGAATTGCGAAGCTTTGACACAATCGAAGCTACAAAAGTGGTCTTGCGAAACACCAAGTTATATGTAAACAAAGAAGAAGGGTTCTTTGGAACGGGATTAAAAAAAGACGAGTATGTTGCGGATTGTTCCGATATTGATGATGTAATTGTATTTCTTCGTGATGGAAAAGTCATGATTTCTAAAGTAGATGACAAGAAATTTGTTGGAAAAGACATTATTCATATTGCTGTTTTTGATAAAAATGATAAGCGGACCATCTATAATATGATGTATCGTGATGGAAAAAATGGTGCTACTTTTGTAAAACGTTTCAATGTTTCTGGGGTTACTCGGGATAAATTCTATGATTTAACGCAGGAAAAACCTGGTTCGCAAGTTCTTTATTTTTCTGCCAATCCAAATGGAGAAGCTGAGGTAGTTACAATTTTGCTTCGCCAAGTGGGAAGTGTCAAAAAACTAAAATGGGATTTAGATTTTTCTGAAGTAGCAATAAAAGGACGCGCATCACGAGGAAATACGGTAACCAAATATCCAATCAAGAAAATCGAATTGAAAGAGAAAGGAATTTCAACTTTGCGTCCGAGAAAAGTTTGGTTTGATGATACTGTTCAACGATTAAATGTTGATGGTAGAGGCGAATTATTGGGTGAATTTAGACCAAATGACCGCTTGTTAATCATCAATCAATCAGGGAAATTGAAAACTATTATTCCTGAATTGACTACGCATTTCGAGGAAGACATGATAGTTTTAGAAAAATGGAATCCAAAAAAACCTATTTCGACTATTTATTATGATGGTGAAAAAGAACGTTATTTCGTGAAACGCTTTTTGGTAGAAAATGAAAACAAGGAAGAGGTATTTATTACAGAAAATGAAAAATCACAATTGGAAATTGTTTCAACCGATTGGCGTCCAGTAGCTGAACTAATTTTTGCAAAAGTTAAAGGCGTTCAGAAAGAAAACCAAATTATTGATTTAGAACAATTCATAGCTGTGAAAGGATTTAAAGCGCTAGGAAATCAGTTAACTGCAGATAAGTTAAAACAGGTGAATTTATTGGATCCGTTACCATACGAAGAGGAAGTTTTAGTTGCTCAGGAGGAAAGCGATGAAGAAGTTGGAATTCAAGAGGAAACGGATGAAATCGACCTATTTCTGAACGAAGAAGGTCAGATAGGATTGAGTTTCTCGGAATAAAGTTTCAAAGTAAATATGAGTTAAAGTATTGACGGTCAGTATCAGTTATAGAATAACAGGTGCTGACTGTTCTTATTTAATTGTACATTATAGTTTTTTCTCGTAAAGGTTATTAATTTTCAAAAGGATTACACCAAAAAATACTGCAAAGACAATTAAAACACTATTTAGAATTCCTTCAGTTCCAAAGGATAATTTCAGCATGATGGTCGAAATGATAAACCCCGAATTACGGATCACTTTACTAAAATCATCCGAGTGTAAAAATGAGAATAATAAAAGTAGAACATCAACTAAAATTAATATGGTGAAAAAGTCGTCAAAGAATATTTTGTTAATGTCTTTAATGTCAAAAACAAACTGTCCAATCGAAGTAAAACTCTCAATAAACCAATTCGTTAAGCTATAAACCGCTAGCAATAAAAAAATTGGGACTAGCAAAGTAGCTATGTTTTTTTTAAGTTGAATAAATCGGATAATTTCCGGTTTTAATTCTTCTTCTTCTTCTACTTTTTTAATTAATTTATTTTCAGCATTTAATTTATAAAAATAAAAGATTAAAATAAATAGTACAATTATTGCTAATAAATCGCACATAAAAATTAAATCGTTTTTATTTTGAAACCAGTTATTAGTAAATTCTAAATTTGATAAATCTTTGAATATTCTACGAATTATGATTAACGAAATAATTTCATATTGTTTCCCAATGTATATTGTTGTAGATTTTGGTAAATAATAGACTAAAAGATAAACTTCATAAATTAATATGAAAGAAAATGGAGTATAAATAGCTGATATTGGATTATTTAGTAATTTAGTAACATCATTTAATTGTAAAATTTCCAAATTGACTAGGCTAATTAAAAGCAAGTGAAGTAAAAAACTAATTATAGCAATTTTTATTATTAATTTTTCGCTTTTTATCTTAACTTTATTGGAAAGAAAAAAGTTAAACAATTTCGGAAATTCGCTAT
>JBIHZQ010000074.1:0-10051 GCA_044231345.1 Flavobacterium sp. | reverse complement strand
CATAATTAATTTTTTTAATTAATTTTTTAGTAAATTTACACAAATTCAACTGATATTTTCCATAAATATTTTTTTGCCCAATTAATTAATATAAAAATTCTTCTAGATGTTTACAAAATTTAAAAAATCAGAGTTGTTCATTTTAGCCATAATAATTGTACTAATTTTTATTTCAGAGTATATTTATTTGGTAGAGGAAAATTTTGAAAAAGCGATTTTTATTGGCTTATGGCCACCAACAATTGTTGGATTATTGATATTTTTCAACCTTAAATTAAAAAAATAAATGAAAAATTTAGACATCCTAGTACTTACAGGCATTGTAATTTTTTGTTTTGTTACTTTTTTTATTTCAACTTTTAGAGTTTTTGATAAAATAAGCAAACAAGAAGTTGGCAAGGAAGAAAAAAGAGGAATAATAAGCAGATTATTGGCTTATTTTGAAAGTTTACGATAAGCTAATTAATAGTACCTAAATTAGATTTTTGTTTGGAAAATCAAATTTTGTAGAATAAATAAAGAGATGTTCAATAACTCAGCTCGGTATAATGTCGGGTTATGTTTTAATAAAAATGCCACTAAATTTAGTGGCATTTTTATTATTTTTTCGCTCCGTTTTTCTTCATTTTCATATTTAAAACTTCTACTAATAATGAAAACGTAATAGCAAAATAGAGGTAGCCCTTTGGCACCGTATTGACATGATTTCCAAAAAAAGATGCGTTTGCTAGATGCGCTGATTCTGTAATTAACATGAAACCGATTAGAACTAGAAAAGAGAGTGCTAATATTTGAATTGAAGGGTGTTTGTTTACAAAAGAGCCTACTGGAACAGCAAATTGCATCATTATAAGTACGGATATAATTACGGCAGTAATCATAATATACAAAGCTCCTTCAACGCCATTTGTCATTCCGACAGCAGTCAAAATACTGTCAAACGAAAATACGATATCTATTAATATTATTTGCATAATCACATTAGAAAATGATTTCGTGGCTGCTTTACCTAACGCTTTTTCCTCTTGTCCTTTTTCGTCAACCTTTTCACGAATTTCATTAGTACTTTTATACAAAAGAAATAACCCTCCTAAAAATAAAATAATACTTTGCCCTGAAATTTGAGCAGAAAACCAGCTGAGATCAAAGGAATACCATGGAGCTTTCATTGCAATGAGGAGTGAAATTCCAAACAGAAGTGCTATTCGCATAAACATTGCTAAGAACATTCCAATTTTTGTTGCTCTTTTTCTTTTTTCTTCAGGCAATTTTCCTGTGGCAATAGAAATGAAAATAATGTTGTCAATTCCTAAAACTATTTCTAGAAAAGTCAATGTTAAAAGGGCAATCCAAGCATTTGGGTTTACTAATAATTCAATCATAATAATGGGATGTATTTTTTTATTTTTTTATAGTTGTAATTTTCCTAACCATTCCTTTTTGCTTTTTACCGCTGCCTACAATTCCATATTCAAAGGTATAGGAATTTTCCGAGGTAGTCAAAATTTTCATGTCGATTGCCTGTTTTTCAGCTCTATTTTTTGGATGTAATTTTTGTAAAATATATTCACAATCATTTACCCAGCGTATGGAAGCGGTATCTGTTTTCCCTTCGTAGGTTTCAATTTGAATGGTTTCCGTTCTTTCAAAAATAGAAGTTTTTTTTACACCATTAATTACTTGCGTAAACTCAAAATTTCCAGTTTTGAAATCACTGCAATTGCGTTCTTGATCATAACAAGAAATTAGGGCTAAAGTTATTATAAGGCAATATTTTTTCATTTTTTCTAGCGATTATCTATTTTATTTCAATTCACTGTAATAAAAACATTCAAATTTAACAAGCTATTTGATGGCCAAGGAAACTATTCTATTTTAATATCATATTTATCTAAAAGACCTTCGATTCCTTGTGTTGAGAATTTTGCTTTTGTCATTGGATTGTATTCCGGATCAATTTTGTAATTATTAGCTGATCTAAAATCTGCTCCACCTAATTGGGTTTCATTAAATATAGCGGCCTCTAAATTACTTCCGTCAAATAGTGATTGAGTTAAATTTGCACCAATAAAATTAACTTCTTTTAAGGAAGAGTTTACGAATCTAGTTTTAGGCATTTTTTTATTCGCAAAAGCGCTGTAGTCTAATATACAATCCTGAAAATCAACAGCAAATAAAAAATCCGTACAGTGATGAAAATGAATCCCTAATAATTTGCAATTTACAAACGAAACTGATTTTAGTCCCGTAGCATGTAATTGTACCATGGATAAGTTACAGTTAATAAATTTACAATCCATAAAAGTGGAATTTGAAAAATCGGAATTTGAAAAATCACAGTTGGTGAAGGTACATTCCTCAAATTCTTTATTACAGATTTTCGAGTTATTGTATACGACTTTGTCAAATATTTTTTGAATTGTTATAATTTCAAACATAATTAATAGCCAAATAAACTTTTTACAATAGTTTTTAATCCCAGAAACAAAAGCACCATCGCAGTGATACAAATACTAATCCCTATGCCAAAAACCAACCAAAAAACGGGTTGTAACTTATTGATTAATGCAAAGTGAAGTACACTCGGACCTATAAATAAGAGCGGTAAAGCCCAAGTACAGAATTTAATTCCTTTATTTAATATTACTTTATCGGTACCCATTACGATTGATTTTTTGCTGTAAATGAGTCAACAGCTTTTCTTACACTTCCATGTTTTTCTAACAGTTTAGCTCCCATTTCATAATCTACTGGAATTTCACTCATAATCATTTTTATGCCTCGATCCACTAGTTTTTTATTACTTAATTGCATGTCTACCATTTTGTTTCCTTTAACTTTTCCGAGTTGAATCATCGCGGTGGTCGAAATCATATTGAGCACTAATTTTTGAGCTGTTCCTGCCTTCATTCTCGAGCTGCCGGTAACAAACTCAGGACCAACAACTACTATCACTGGAAATTTTGCGGTCAGCGAAAGCGGACTACCTTCGTTGCAAGTTATGCAACCAGTACTAATGTTATTTTGATTACACATTTCGAGTCCCCCAATAACATAAGGGGTAGTCCCTGATGCTGCAATGCCTATAACAACGTCGTTTTTATTAATTTGATGGTGTTGCAAATCTAACCATGCTTGTGATGAATTATCCTCTGCATTTTCAACTGCTTGTCTGATGGCTTTGTCACCGCCAGCAATTATTCCGTTGACCAAACCAGAATCAACTCCAAAAGTGGGAGGGCATTCCGAGGCATCTACAATTCCCAAGCGCCCTGAAGTTCCAGCACCAATATAAAATAATCGTCCACCAGATTTCATTTTAGAAACAATTTCCGTGACTAATATTTCGATTTGCGGCAGTGCTTTTTCAATTGCAAATGGAACGGTTTTGTCTTCATTATTAATGTTAGTAAGTAATTCTAATACTGACATTTTTTCTAAATGCTCATAATTTGAAGCTTGTTCAGTAGTTTTAGTAAAAGCCATTTTATTTTGTTCAGCGTTGTGAAGTTTCAAAGTTACCAATTTTTTTTACGCATAATGAGATATCTATAGAAAATAAGCCAATGTAATTCCGAGTATAATCATAGTAATTTTTGCAATATTAAATTTATGTCCTTCGCTACTTTCAAAAATAATCGTAGAAGAAATATGAAATAAAATTCCAATGACCAATGCGGTTAATTCAGTTCGATAGGATATTAATAAAGGAAAATTAGAAGAAATAAGTGTGCCGATGGGGGTCATTAAAGCAAAAGCCAGCATAAATACAAATAACACTTTTTTATTTAAATTTGCATTAACAAAAAAAGTAGTCAGGATAATTGCAATAGGAAAATGATGTACCGCAATTCCAAAGGCGAGATTTTCATGTTGATGAACAGGAATACCTTCTAAAAGTGCATGAAGGCATAAGCTAATGAACAACAACCAAGGCATTTTTTGTATTGGGCCATGACCATGAACATGACCGTGTTCAGCACCTTTAGAGAAAAATTCCAATAGGATTTGAAACAAAATCCCCAGCATAATAAAAATCCCGATACTATTATTTTTTGTTTCGTAAACGTTTGGCAACAAGTGGGTTACTGTTAGTGAAAGTAAAAAAGAACCACTAAAAGCCAATAACAATTTGAGTGAGCTTTTATTATTAGGTTTAAGAAATAATGCGATTACATAGCCAAGTAAAACGGAAAGTAAAGGTAAAATATAATTCATTTTTTAACTGATTAGCAGAGTAGTAGGGAACTATTTATGTGATTTAACATAAAATAATTATTTAAATATCATTATGAGTCGTTCGCTTTCGGTTTTGTGGAATTTCCGGAGTTTATAATCCCCAAAAATGTCCAAAAGATAAAGCCCAGCTTCCTCCATCATTTTTTCGAAATCTTGAAGGGTCAGTGCACGAACTTTTTCTGTAAAATGGAATTGTTCTCCTTGATCCTCAAAATTAATTTCTTTAACAATATAGCCTTCTTCCAAATAGCGCTTGATGTGAAAATCAATTTGGTCAATAGTTTTAGTTTCTTCTGGCACTAAATTAGCAAGTACATGAGAAACATTCATAAAGTCAATCACCGCAAAGCCGTATTCATTTAGGCTGTCTTTCATCGCCTTGAGCGTAATTGAATTGTCGGCTTCATTTTCAAAATAACCAAAACTGGTAAACAAATTGAAAACGGCATCAAACTTTTCTTCAAAGGGAATTCGCATATCATGAACCTGAAAATGGAGTGTTTGGTTTTCTGATGCTTTGGCAAATGAAATACTATTTTCAGATAAATCAGCTCCCGTTACATCGTACCCTAATTGATTTAAATAAATAGCATGTCTTCCTTTTCCACAAGCCAAATCCAATATTTTTGCTTGTTCCGGTAAATTTAAATAGTGCACAATGGTGTCCATGAAAAGCTGTGCTTCTTTTTCGTCCCGGTCCTTATATAACGTATGATAATAAGGGGTGTCAAACCATGAAACAAACCAGTTTTCTGATTTTGAATTTTGAATTGGAAAATTAGGATTTGATGTTTTTGACATTTATTCTGCTACATTGAATTCTTAACTTGCAAATTTAGACTATTTTTGCAACATATAATTAAAAACAATTTCCCTTGTGGGAATCAGCTATGGAGAATTTTAAAATGATTGCTAAAACCTTTTTTGGTTTTGAGGAACTTCTTGCCAAAGAGTTGCAATTGCTTGGCGCACAAGAAGTAGAGACAGGAATCAGAATGGTTAGTTTTAAAGGAGATAAAGGGTTTATGTATAAAGCAAATTTGGCTTTACGAACAGCATTAAAAATTTTAAAGCCGATTTATCATTTTAAAGCTACTAATGAAGAAGCGTTGTATAAAGGAATTTCAGGAGTAAATTGGTCAAAATATCTAAATTCAAATCAAACTTTTGTAATTGATACCACCGTTCATTCTGAAAATTTCAAACATTCTCAGTTTGTTTCTCAAAAATGTAAGGATGCAATTGTGGATCAATTTCGAAATCAAACAGGTCAGCGACCAAGTATTGACAAGGATTTCCCAGATTTGCGTATAAACATACATATTGACAAAGACCAAGTTTCTGTAGCTTTGGATACTTCTGGAAATTCATTGCATCAAAGGGGTTATAAATCGGCTACTAATATTGCTCCAATTAATGAAGTTTTAGCAGCAGGAATGTTGTTGCTTTCGGGATGGGATGGTCAAGGTGATTTTTTAGATCCAATGTGTGGGAGTGGAACTATTTTGGCGGAAGCAGCAATGATTGCTTGTAATATTCCAGCCAACATTAATAGAAAAGAATTTGGTTTCGAAAAATGGAACGATTGGGATAATGATTTATTTGACCAAATTATGGATTCATTATTGAAAAAAGTTCGTGAATTTCATTACACCATTAAAGGTTTTGACAAAGCGCCAAGTGCCGTAAATAAAGCCAAAGACAATATTAAAAATGCAAATTTGGAGGAGTATGTTACCATTTCGGAACATAATTTTTTCACTTCTGAAAAAAACACGCAAGGTCCTTTGCAGGTTGTTTTTAATCCGCCCTATGGCGAGCGATTAGATATTGAAATGGAGGATTTTTACAAAAACATTGGCGATACTTTGAAGAAAAATTATCCTGGAACAAATGCATGGTTTATTACAGCAAATCTGGAGGCTTTAAAGTTTGTTGGGCTAAAACCTTCTAGGAAAATAAAATTATTTAACGGAAGTTTAGAAGCTCGTTTGGTAAAATATGAAATGTATGAAGGCAGCAAAAGAACCAAATTTCAAGTTCAGAATTCAACCCCAACAGATTAGTTTAAATTTTAAATAAAATGACAAAATTACAAGTAAAATCCTTTGTGTACCAATTGTTATGTTTCGCAGTACTATTCATTATTTCCCGCTATTTGGTGGACGAATATACTAATTTAACTGGATTTTGGATTCCAATTACCGCATTCGTAATAGGAACATTATTGGCACCAAAATTTCAGGTAATTGCTACCAAAGACGGAGAAAAAATGTTCATGAAATGGATATTTATCAAAGGAATTAAAGAAATCAAATAGCTTTATTTATTTCTGTTTCTTAGGTTTTGCCGTTTTTTTATAAATAGGCAGAAAGTAAGAAACGGTATAATTAAAACCCACTCCAAAATCACCATTATAGGTTCTGTTAAAACCTGGGATATATAAATTATCAAAATTGGAAGGTTTATTATTTGAAGTGATTCTGTTTATTCGAACACTAAATCCCACATAAATATTGTGGATGACTTCGGCTTTCATACCGGCAACAACCTCAATCCATTGCGCAGACAAACCATCTGTTTTTACTCCTGAAAGTTGAGTAGGTGCTTCGCCAAAATAGGAACTAGTATTGTAAAGTTTATAACTATTTAATGTTTGACTAAAACTACTTGCCCCATATCGCAATCCTACATAAATACTATTTCTCATGTCCAACCAATTTTCATAAGAATTATAGTCAAAACCTACTTTGAAATACGATCCATTGGTAGTGAAATTCAATCGATCATCGTCAGTGGTCTTATTTTCATTACCTAATTCTACAGCCAAATAATGTTTTTTAGTCAATCGATAGTCCCCAACTAATTCCAATCCTTTATATTCTTTGTCATATAAGGAGCGGGTTAACTTGAATAAATCAATTCCAAATCGAATGCCATATTGCTCAGTTTTGGAAGGAATACTATCTTTCTTTTTTTCTTGAGCAGTAGCGAAAATCGATAAGCAGAGTAGGGCTAAACTAAAAGTAAATTTTGATATGTGTTTCATCTTCCGTTTGAATATTAGCAGTTTCGACAGTAATAGTGTGCATCCAGAGTCCGTCGGATAAACCTGAATCAGTATGGATAAATGGCGATGCTGGTGTTAATGCGAACAGTGTTTTGAAGCCACAAGCACGAGAAACGTAAACATCGCTTGTAGAATAGTTGAACTCTATAGTATCGGTATTGGCTATAGATTCATCATTACTGTTAAGCTGAAAACTAAACTTTGTCGATTCTGAAGTAGTTTTTAATGGCAGTTTAATTTCGCTTTCCGCATCAAACAAATAATAGTTGGTCATTCCTTCACCAATAACTTTCAATTGAGTTACATTTTTTAATTCAGTCATGTCGTTTTTGTCATAAAACGTAATAACTAATTTAGGAGTGGTAGCTGTGTTTTCATCGCAAATATCGTCTTTCTCACAACTTGAGAAGGATAAAGTGCAAATAGTAAGTAAAAACAGAATTTTTTTCATTGATTTTTAATTCAATTAAGAGTATCTTTTTTCCAAAAGTACAACATTTTCTACATGATGCGTCTGTGGAAACATATCTACAGGCCGCACACGAGTTACTTTATATTTTTCATCCATTAAAGCCAAGTCACGCGCTTGAGTGGCAGAATTACAGCTGACATAAACAATTTTTTCAGGTGCAATTTTTAGTAATTGTTCGATTACATCTTTATGCATTCCGTCTCTAGGAGGATCAGTAATAATGACGTCCGGCTGACCATGTTGCTCAATGAACTGATCGTTAAACACCACTTTCATATCGCCTACAAAAAACTCACAATTTGTAATTTCGTTACGCTTTGCATTTGCTTTGGCATCTAAAATGGCTTCTGGTACACTTTCAACACCAATTACTTTTTTAGCATTTTTTGATACAAATTGAGCAATAGTCCCAGTTCCAGTGTACAAATCATAAACAATTTCATTACCGGTAAGTCCCGCAAAATTGCGAGTTATTTTGTACAATTCATAGGCTTGTGCTGAATTGGTTTGATAAAATGATTTGGCATTGATGCTAAATTTTAACCCTTCCATTTCTTCCAAGATATAATCTCTTCCTTTGAATAGGATTATTTCCTGATCGTATAAGGTATCGTTGGGTTTATTGTTTACAACATACTGAAGTGAAGTGATTTCGGGAAATTTCTCACTTAAAAAGTTCATTACAAGTTCACGATTTTCAGGTTGGTTTTCAAAAAACTGAACCAAAACCATTACTTCACCAGTTGAAGAAGTTCGAATTAGTAAAGTTCTAAGCAGTCCTTCATGATTTCTTGGATTGAAAAACTCGAGTTTATTTTCGATTGCAAAAGCTCGAAGTTCGTTTCGAATCGAATTCGAAGGATCTTCTTGTAAATGGCATTTTTTGATGTCCAATATTTTATCCCACATCTTTGGAATATGAAATCCGAGCGCATTTCTATTATCTATATCTCCCGCGGCATCAATTTCTTGTTCTGTAAGCCACCGACTATTCGAAAAACCAAATTCCATTTTATTCCGATAAAAAAACTGCTTCTCTGAACCTAAAATAGATTCAAATTCTGGAAGTTCAATTTTGCCGATGCGTTGCAAATGACTTTTCACTTCGTTTTGTTTATAGAACAGTTGCTGGCTGTAGTTCATATTTTGCCATTTACAGCCACCGCAAACTCCAAAATGTTCGCAAATTGGTTCAATTCGGTGTTCCGAAAGTTCATGAAATTTAACCGCTTTTCCTTCGTAATATGCTTTTCTTTTTTTTAAAGTCTGAATATCAACGACATCTCCTGGTACTACATTTGGAATGAAAATTACTTTTCCGTCGGGTGCTTTTGCTACAGAAACGCCTTTAGCACCCGCGTCCAATACTTTAATATGATTAAAAATGATTTTGTCTGTGTGTTTTCTTGCCATAGTGCAAAATAAGGTATAGAATGGGTTTGAAATTGAGTGTTAACTAATTTAATTAATCACTTTTAGTTTTTTAATTATCTTGTTAATAATCTACAATTATTAATTTTCAAATATTTTATTGTTCCGCGAAAGTAGGAATAAATATTGTTTTTTAGGCAGTGGTTCATTTGTTTTTAGCATTATATGACTTCTTTTAACATGGGTAATGCTAACTAATAGCTAACAATTAAAGTGCCTAATTAAAATAATATTGCTTAATTTTGTAAAAGAAAGGGTGATTTCTCTCCATAAGAAGGAATTTTGTTTTTTTAGAAATTTAAAATCACAATTTCATGTCGGTTTTAGAAAAAAGTACATCGGATTCATACATTGACTTAGAAGACCAATTCGGGGCTCATAATTATCATCCGCTTCCAGTTGTTTTAACGCGGGGAGAAGGAGTTTACGTTTGGGATGTGGAGGGCAATAAATATTATGATTTTTTATCAGCGTATTCAGCGGTTAATCAAGGACATTGTCATCCAAAAATTGTGGGTGCAATGATTGAACAAGCACAAAAGTTAACCCTAACCTCACGTGCTTTTTATAACGACCAGTTGGGTCCTTATGAGAAATTTGTTACTACTTATTTTGGTTTTGACAAGGTATTGCCTATGAATACTGGTGCAGAAGCAGTAGAAACAGCAATAAAAATTTGCAGAAAATGGGCTTATGAAGTAAAGGGAATTGCAGAGCATGAAGCACAAATCATTGTTTGTAATAATAATTTTCATGGGAGAACGACTACAATTATTTCATTTTCCAATGATGACAATGCTAGAAAAAACTTTGGGCCATATACCGCTGGCTTTATAAAA
>JBIHZQ010000083.1:0-8475 GCA_044231345.1 Flavobacterium sp. | reverse complement strand
CAAAAATAATTAAAAACAATTTATCTTATTGGTTTAAAATCTAATAATAGTTAACAAATAATAAAATTAGCAACAATACAAAAAAAATTGTCGCCATTTGATACAAAAAAATAAGAATAATATAATATGACTGGAGGACTATACTTCAATCATTAAAACCATTTTCGGGTAAATAAATTAACTAAAATTTTCGGATTTAAAGTAATGACAAATCTTATTTTTTCTTTGTATTGATTTTGCGAAATTTCCCATCCATTATTGGAATAAACAGGAAAATATAATTCGAAATAATCAGTTACTAAATTTAATCGGATGCCACTTCCATAGATAAATTTTTCAGCATTTTGACTGTTTTTTATTAAACCGATATCCCCATAAACCTCAATCCAATTCCAAACATTAAAACTTCCATTAAATGTGGTGATCCATTGATTTGCAAATTTGGTATTTAATTTTGATTTAAATCCTCCTTCAGCCATAATAAATTGTTGACTAAAAAAACCGGTACTTTCTGAAATTCCATAGAAATTATAGTCAAATAAATAATCCGTGGGACGATCAACTGCAAAACTATAGAAATCACTATTTGAATTGTTGTAAAGAAACTTTCCCGCAAAAAGCCTTAAATTAACTTGTCTGTTATCTTCAAATAGTTTTCGGTATTCTAATTCAACCGCCGCTTTTCCAAATGAACTCGATATCTGAAGGTCGGACATGATGCTAAAATGATTGATAATATCCGTTTTAGTATTGTAATATTTTGCATCAAATACCGAATAATTTTCAATAAAATCTGGGTCGGTTGCATTGATGTTTTGTTCTCGATTTACCATTACTTGACGGAGTAAGATCAATTGTTTCCTATTTTCTCGAAAATCATTTTCTCGAATGCGTAACTGCACCATTGGATTTAATTTCAAATAGGAGGCGTTTGGCGCATAATGGAAAAAATAGCCATTCATAGAGTATTTTATATTGTATAAATTCAAATCTCTATTATTTTGATTCACGGCCAACTGAAAGGCACCAGTGAGAGATTTTTGAATGGTGGAGTAAACGGGATTGATATCAAAAGTAAACGGTTTGTCTAAAATAGTTTTATTGTGTAAACGAATTCCAGGTGATAAACCATCGTATAAATTGTAAGAAAGTGTTGGAACATATATGATTTGGTTGTAATAAGGGTCTTCTAAATCCTT
Organism: Flavobacterium sp.; assembly: GCA_044231345.1. Taxonomy (GTDB): domain Bacteria; phylum Bacteroidota; class Bacteroidia; order Flavobacteriales; family Flavobacteriaceae; genus Flavobacterium. Next base: position 7,276 of record JBIHZQ010000083.1, on the reverse strand, counting down.
CATAAAATTAAATTTTATTGGACGATTATTGAGCGCAATTCCTTTTATTGATTTCCAGTTATTTCTTAAATTATATTCTGGCACTTCATTATTATAATTGAGCACTATTTTGTCTGCATTTTTTCTTTCAAATACAAAAACACTATCTTCTTTTTGGGAGTCAATCCATTTTTTAAAGACTACTTCTCCTTTTTTTAGCCCATATACAGGTATTGGCACCGTAACTCCAGTTTTGTTATTGATAGAAAAGGAAACACTATCTTTTGTTTTAGATACATTTAGAAATTTATAATCAATAATTTCTCTTGAGTTTATTATGACTTCAAAAAACCAATTGATGTCTTTTTGAGTATTTTTTTTTAATTCTGAAACAAAATCCGATGCGGAAACAGAATTGGTTTGGTTGAACTTATAAAAGTTTTGAATACTTCTTTCAACGGATTGATTGCCTAAAAAATCATCTAAATACCTTAAACTTATTCCAGCTCTATATTTTCCTGCTATTTGTTCGTTAAACTTAATGAGTGTATTTTTTGGGGAATTCAAGGGTTGATCTAAATTTTTTCGAGCGATAAGCATATAAAAATAACTGTATTGTTCATTGAAATCGAGATTGGTAAGGTGGTAACTTTTTAATAATTTTAGATTTGAAGCACTACCTAGCATTTTACTTTCTGGATGGTATTTATCAATGTATTTCATCATTGCATATACCTGAATTCCGTCATAAATCCAATTATCTTTTCTGGAATCAAGGTGTATGCTATTTTTTAAATAGGTATTTAAGTAGGTTTTTAAAAACTTTATTTCGTAAATAAATTCATCAGTAAATGGCCTAATAATGGAAGGTAATTGGTTCAAACCATAGAATGGATTGCGTTCATAATCGGTTTGAGTAACTAAAATTTTATTATTGGGATAGGAACCAATCAGTTCGTTTGTAAATGCTACTATTCTCGAAATTACAATGGCTTTTTGAACCGTACTTAATTTTGTTTCCTCTAAATTAGTAACGACTTCAAGAGCGTTGTTTTTATAACTTTCAAATTCAGCCTCAGGGGCAATGACTAAATTGACTTCTAATCTTCGATTACCAGTTAATTTTGTAATTAAGTGGCTTCCTTTTAAATAAGAATCTACCGAAGTTAAATCGGAGGTAACGGTTAATGAATTAGAAGTTTTTAATTCAATTTGATAATTTGATAAGGCATTTGCGGCATCATCTAAATTAAGATTACTATATTTTACAAAAGAATGGTTTTCATATCTAGCGGGAACTAGAAACCAGTTTTTTAAATCAAATCGGTTAGCATCTGTAAACCCAAATTTTGTAAATTTTTGATTTGGAATTTTTACTATATAGGTCAGATGAAGGGTGATTTTTTGATTGGGTTGTAATTGATCTCTAAGATGCACTTCTACTAAATCTGGATTTTCTTTTGTCCGTTTCCAATTCAAAAAAAGGGAATTAGCATCAATTATTGTAATGTTTTCAGTTGCACCACGATCCATGTCATTAGCTAAATGGAAGCCGATATAGAACTCGTCTGAAAATCGTTTTGCTAAAGGACTTGACTTTGATGAATACGAATGGTTCCAATCATTTAATAGTAATGTTTTTAGTGTGTCATTTGATTGATTGTGAAAAATTAAAGTGTGATTTATATTTAGCGTTTTTTTTTCAGAATCAAGTTCCACTGAAAGTGAGGCTTCATGCTGCCCATAGCTAACTATACCATGAAAGGCAACCAATAGTATTAATGCTATTTTTTTTACGGATATAAATCGATTATTTTCCAACTTATCGGGTAACGTATTAGTTAAAAGTTAGGGCTTAAATTGTATTTTTTATAAAAAGTATCTAAAACTTCTAAAACCTCATCTTCAGTGTCTACAATTTTAATTAAGTTTAAATCTTCACTATTAACTGTTTTATATTTATCAATTAATACTACTTTAATCCATTCCATTAAACCGCTCCAAAACTCTTTACCTACCAAAATTATTGGGAATTTTCCAATTTTTTTGGTTTGAATTAGGGTAACTGCTTCAAACATTTCATCTAAAGTTCCAAAACCTCCTGGCATTATCACAAAGCCTTGAGAATATTTTACAAACATTACTTTTCTTACAAAGAAATAATCAAAGTTTAAGTTTTTATCACGATCTATATAGGGGTTAAAATGCTGTTCAAATGGTAAATCAATATTTAATCCTACCGAAGTTCCTCCACCAAGATGGGCTCCTTTATTCCCTGCCTCCATTATTCCTGGGCCACCACCAGTAATGACGCCATACCCAGATTTACTAATTTTGTAAGCTATTTTTTCAGCGAGCAAGTAATATGGTTCCTCTGGTTTAGTTCTGGCAGATCCGAAAATTGTTACGCAAGGTCCAATTCGGCTCATGTTTTCATATCCATTTACAAATTCCGACATAATTTTAAAAATTGCCCATGAGTCATTTGCACGAATTTCATTCCATGTTTTTCTTTTGAGTTTATCTTGGATTATTCGGTCTTCGTCATTATCAAAATCTTCTAATCTCATATTTCAAAGTATTAATTTCTAATATTTTCTTGCTATTTCTAGCTATTTAATTTAAGCGAAAATAGTTCCGTCGCTCTTTATTATTATTATTAAGTTGTTTTTGCTACTTTCGGTCGCAAGGCATGATTGTGCGGTGTTTTTTTCAATTCAACAAACGTACTAAGATAACTCTTTTTTTAAATAGTGCGCGGTATAGCTTTTCTTATTTTTAATTACTTCCTCTGGTGTTCCTTTTGCAACTACATTTCCTCCACCTTTTCCACCTTCTGGCCCTATATCGATGATGTAATCCGCTAACTTAATCACATCCATATTGTGTTCAATAATTACAATTGTATTGCCTTTATCTACCAATTTTGTTATGACTTCCATTAATACCCTAATGTCTTCAAAATGAAGCCCAGTTGTGGGTTCATCTAAAATGTAAAATGTATTTCCAGTATCTTTTTTCGATAATTCTCCTGCTAATTTGATTCGCTGTGCTTCGCCACCAGAAAGGGTAGTACTTTGTTGTCCTAAGGTGATATAGCCTAAACCAACTTCTTGAATCGTTTTTACTTTTCTGTATATTTTTGGGATGTTTTCAAAAAAAGGTACGGCTTCGTCAACCGTCATGTTTAAAACATCTGATATAGATTTACCTTTATAACGAATCTCCAGGGTTTCTCTATTAAATCGTTTTCCTTGACAGGTTTCACATTCCACATATACATCTGGTAAGAAATTCATTTCAATGGTTCGCACCCCAGAACCTTCACAAGTTTCACAACGGCCACCTTTCACATTAAAACTAAATCTTCCCGCTTTATATCCTCGAATCATGCTCTCTGAGGTCATGGTAAATAAATTTCGAATCTCCGAAAATACTTCAGTGTAAGTCGCAGGATTACTTCGTGGTGTCCTACCAATTGGACTTTGGTCAATGTCAATTACTTTATCAATATGTTCTAATCCTTCAATTTTTTTGTATGGTTTTGGCTTTTTTACCCCATTAAAATAATAGGCATTTAATATAGGATAAAGCGTTTCATTGATTAAGGTCGATTTACCGCTTCCAGAAACTCCAGTAATACAAATCAGTTGGCCAAGTGGCAATTCTATCGTAACATTTTTGAGATTATTTCCAGTAGCACCACTCAACTTTAAAAATTTTCCATTTCCGTTTCGTCTTGTTTTTGGAATATCAATTTTACAAGTTCCATTGAGATATGATGCAGTTAGGGTATTTTCTTTAAGTAATTCGTTTGGGGTTCCTTTGCTAATGATTTGGCCGCCAAATTTACCTGCTTTGGGACCAATATCTATCACATAATCAGCACGTTCAATCATGTCTTTGTCGTGTTCTACAACAATAACAGAGTTTCCAATATCTCTTAATTGTTCCAAAGAGTGAATTAATTTGTCATTATCTCTTTGGTGCAATCCAATACTTGGCTCATCTAAAATATATAAAACACCGACCAATTTAGATCCAATTTGAGTTGCTAATCGAATTCGTTGCGCTTCGCCTCCAGAAAGTGATTTTGAACTTCTACTTAAGGATAAATAATCTAAGCCAACATTCATTAAAAAATTCAATCGGTCTTTAATTTCTTTTAGTATTTCAGTTGAAATGAGGAGTTGATTTTTAGATAAATGGTTTGGTAAATTATGAAACCATATAGTTAAGTCAGAAAGGTCTGAATCGCATAATTCAGCAATATTTTTGTCATTAATCTTATAAAATAACGCTTCTTTTTTTAAACGAGTTCCCTCACATTCGGGACATTTTATTTCATCCATAAATCCGGAAGCCCATCTTTTTATTGAGGAAGATCCACTATCTTCAAATTGCGATTTTATGAAATTTGAAATGCCTTCAAACTCGATTTTATATTCTTTTGTAATTCCTAAGGTTTTTGAGGCTACCGTAAATTTTTCTTTTCCGCCAAATAAAATTAGCTCCATCGCTTCATCGGAATACGTTTCGATTGCGTCGGTTATTTTAAAATTAAATTTTTCTCCAATAAGTTCCAATTGTTTAAAAATCCAAGTAGATTTATATTCGCCCAATGGGGCAAAACCTCCACCTTTTATTGATAATTTTGGATTCGGAATAATTTTCTTCCGATTTATTTCGTTCACAATTCCCAATCCTTTACAATTCCCACAGGCCCCTTTTGGAGAATTAAACGAAAAACTATTTGGTTCTGGATTTTGATAAGAAATACCAGTAGAAGGACACATTAAATTCCGACTAAAAAACCTAACGGCATTAGTTTCTTGTTCTAAAACTAACAATACATTTTCTCCGTGATGCATCGCCGTATTGATGCTTTCTCGTAACCTCTTTTCGTTGTCTTGTGTGGCGTCTATACTCAATCGATCGATGACTATTTCAATATCATGGGTTTTATATCGATCTAATTTCATTCCAGTTGTAATGTCTTTTATCTCGCCGTTAACCCTAACTTTTAAAAATCCTTGCTTTGAAATTTGTTGGAATAATTCACCATAATGTCCTTTTCTAGCTCGAACAATTGGAGCCAAAATAGTTATTCTTTTTCCAGAAAAATTAGATAGAATGAGTTCTATAATTTGTTCATCAGAGTAGGAAACCATTTTTTCTCCCGTATTATAACTATAAGCATCGGAGGCTCTGGAAAAGAGTAATCGAAGAAAATCATAAATCTCAGTACTTGTTCCAACCGTGGATCTTGGGCTTTTGCTGGTTGTTTTTTGTTCAATAGCAATTACTGGAGATAAACCATCAATTTTATCAACATCTGGTCGTTCTAATCCACCCATAAATTGACGTGCATAGGCCGAAAAAGTTTCAATATACCTGCGTTGTCCCTCTGCATAAATAGTATCAAATGCTAATGATGATTTCCCAGAACCCGAAAGTCCTGTGATAACCACTAGTTTTTCTCTTGGAATAATAACGTCAATATTTTTTAGATTATGAACTCTCGCTCCTAATACTTCAATGGTATTTCCAGATTCTAACATATTGTATTTTGTAATTCAAAAATTGTAGGTAGCAAAGTTACGCTATTGCTTTTTTTTATTAACTATGGGGACTTATAATTTTAGCGCTAAAAATAGAACCAGTTATTCAATAGTCATTGATTTTAGTTTACTCCGATAAGCTTCTAGCGCCATCGATTTTGATATAAAACCAAAATACTTGCTTTCTTTTACTACTGGTAGAAATGCTGTTTTTGATTGTTCAAATTTATTCATGACTAGGGCCATGCTGTCAGTAGGATATATAAGCTCAGTTGGAAGTGTCATTACTTCTTTAACTTGCGTATATTTCACTTTAAAGGAACTAAATATTACTTCCCGAACATCGTTAAAATGAATCACACCAACTAATTTTTTTTCTGAAGTAACTACTGCAAATACAACTTGGTTTGAGTGTGAAATTAAATCGACTAATTTTTCTAAATTCTCATCAGGACTTACCGTTAGATAATCTGACTGAATAATCGAAGTGGTATCTAGGGTTGATAAAATATTGGTGTCTTTATTTCCGGTGAATACGTGTCCTTTTTTTGCTAAATTTTTGACGTCCATCGAATGTTTTTCAAATCGTTTAGATAAAGCAAAACTTATCGATGAAACAATCATTAAAGGAATCATTAAATCATATCCGCCAGTAATTTCTGCAATTAAGAATATCGCGGTTAAAGGAGCGTGAAATAATCCACTCAGGATTCCTGCCATTCCCACTAAAGTGAAATTACTCACCGGTAGGTTGGTAATTCCGATCATGTTAATTAACTTAGAAAAGAAAAATCCTACGTAAGATCCTAAAAATAGGGAAGGAGCAAAGTTTCCTCCGTTTCCACCACTTCCGATGGTTAATCCTGTCGCAAAAGTTTTAAGTAGAAGCGTCAGTCCAACAAAGATCAGCAATACCCAATTATTGTTTCTAAACTCACTAAACAACGTGTTTTCTACTATTTTCCCTGGATCGTTAGAAGATAATATTTTGATACTTTCATACCCTTCGCCAAAAAGTGTTGGAAAAATAAAAATTAAAAAAGCCAAAATTACCGAACCGAAAATTGCTTTTTTGTAGGGTTTTAATTTCAATCGACTAAATAATCGTTCAACTCTTTGAAAGTTTCTAGAATAATAAATGGCAATTATTCCTGTAAATAATCCTAAAAGAATGTAAAACGGAATGTTATGATAATTGAACGTCTCATTTTGTTCAAAATGCAATAAAATCGATTCGTCCAATACTATCACGGAAACTAATGCTCCCGTAGCAGCTGCAATCATTATCGGTGTAAATGCAGAAATACTGACATCTACCAAAAGAACTTCAATTGCAAACAATACTCCAGCAATTGGGGCGTTAAATGCTGCTGCAATTCCGGCAGCGACTCCACAACCAATGAGTAAGGTACGGTCTTTATAGCTTAGTTTCCATTTTTGGGCATAGTTGGACCCAAATGCAGCGCCAGTAATCACAATTGGGCTTTCTAAACCTGCCGAACCGCCTAGTCCTACGGTTAGTGAGCTCGTTATTATTTGGGCATACATTTGCTTTTTTGGAATTATACTTGCTTTTTTAGCAACCGCATATAATATTTGGGAGGTCCCTATTTCTATGGTTCCACCTAAAAGTTTTTTTACCACAAAGACGGTCAGTAAGATTCCTATTATTGGTAAAATACTATTAATGAAACTTAATTTTAATAAGGTATTGACACTTGTTGCCAAGGAATAAA
>JBIHZQ010000022.1:0-24808 GCA_044231345.1 Flavobacterium sp. | reverse complement strand
TAAAAGATTACAGTGCTACCCAATTTGAGCCAAAATCGGATTTTAGAGCCGTAAATTCTGAAATGCGTTCCGCTTTAACCCAATCAGGAGAATTGCGAATTGGGGCTGAATACCGAGTGAAAGAATGGAGTCTAAGAGGAGGTTATCGTTTGGAACAAAGTCCTTATCGAAATCAAAAAACCGTCGGCGACCTGAGTACTTTTTCAAGCGGATTTGGGTATAACTTTGGAACTACTAGACTCGATGTGTCATACACTTTTTGGAAAAGAAATTCTGAAAATCAATTTTTTTCTCAAGGATTTACCGACAGCACAAAAGTAAATTCTAATAATAATTCAGTTGCAGTTACCCTTGTATTTGAATTATAAGTACTTTAAAAATTAACAATAAATAATCCGTTTCAAAATTTGGAACGGATTATTTTTTTGGGATACTATCAAAAACTCACGAGTACTAATGGTAAAAAGCTTAATTTTGCAAACCAATAAATCATTCTATGAGAACCAAGTCTTTAAAAAAGAACAAAATTAACGTAATCACTTTAGGGTGTTCCAAAAATATTTATGATAGCGAAGTGCTTATGGGCCAGTTGCTTGCCAGCGGTAAAGTAGTTACACACGAAGCTCCAGTAGCCGAAGAAGGAAATATTATTGTTATCAATACCTGTGGATTTATCAATAATGCAAAAGCAGAATCGATCAATACAATTTTAGAATATGTTGATAAAAAAGAACAAGGATTAGTAGATAAAGTATTTGTTACTGGGTGTTTGTCTGAAAGATATCGTCCAGATTTAGAAGCTGAAATTCCTAATGTTGACCGCTATTTTGGAACCACAGAATTACCCGCTTTATTGAAAGCACTTGGGGCAGATTACAAACATGAACTCCTAGGCGAACGAATGACAACCACTCCTAAGAATTATGCATACTTAAAAATTGCAGAAGGATGCGATCGCCCTTGTAGTTTTTGTGCAATTCCAATTATGCGAGGTAAACACGTATCGCAAACCATTGAAAAATTAGTTAGTGAAGCCGAAGGTTTGGCAAAAAATGGCGTTAAGGAATTGATTCTTATCGCACAAGATTTAACTTATTACGGTCTAGATATCTACAAAAAACGAAATTTAGGAGAATTACTAGAAGCACTAGTAAAAGTAGAAGGTATTGAATGGATCCGTTTGCATTATGCTTTTCCAACAGGTTTTCCAATGGATGTCCTAGAAATCATGAAAAGAGAACCAAAAATTTGTAATTATATTGACATACCCCTACAGCATATTTCTGATTCAATTCTCAAATCAATGCGTCGTGGAACTACTAAAGAAAAAACGACTAAATTGATTAATGAGTTCAGAACTGCCGTACCAGGAATAACTATCCGCACAACATTGATTGTTGGTTATCCCGGAGAAACTCAGGAAGATTTTGAAATCATGAGAGATTGGGTTCAAGAAATGAAATTTGAACGACTAGGATGTTTCACTTATTCTCATGAAGAAAATACTCATGCTTATTCATTAATAGATAACGTTCCAGAAGACGTAAAGCAAGCAAGAGCGAATGAAATTATGGAATTACAATCTCAGATTTCATGGGACTTAAACCAAGAAAAAATTGGTAAAAATTTCCGTTGCATAATCGACCGAAAAGAAGGCGGATATTTTGTAGGTCGTTCAGAATTTGATAGTCCTGATGTAGATAATGAAATATTAATCGATGCCACCAAATATTATGTGAAAACTGGAGAATTCGTTGATGTATTAATTACCGATGCTACGGAATTTGATTTGTATGGAGCACCTTCAAAATAAATTCAGTACCTATTTACTAAAATATAAATTAACGGGAGTTAGACAACTAACAAACCAAATTCACGGATTTTTTGTACTGGTTTTGAAAACCAAAATAATTCAAAATCGTCAAATTGCGTTTCAAAGTCAGTTTTAATTGATTGTAGTGATAATAAACTCCCTCTTGAAATTGAAGTGTTTTCAAGTAATTGAGAAAGCCAAATTGCATGATTTGACTCAATTTGAAGACTAAAACTACCTTTCTTATCGTGAAAATTTAATGTGGTCATTTCCCATGAAATACGTTTCTTTGATTTAATAAATTGTGCACTTGATGGCATTCCGCCTAGCCAAACTACTTTAGCATTCGGTTTAATAATAAAATCAAAATCCTCGTTCAAAGCATCCTCAATAAAATTTGGCGAGATTGTTGTTTTAGGAATTTTGAAATCAAACCAATCTTGTAATTCATATTCAAAACAGATACCATGCATAAAATTATACAATGACTTTTTTAGTCCAAAACTAAATTGATTGTGATTTACCCCAGTCGAGTCTGTAAAATTGATGTCATTATTAGCAAAATCACCAATGATTTCACTTTCTTTTATCACGCCAAATTTCTCAGGAAACATACCTACTGGACTATGTGCAGTCATGGCAAACTGATGCCAAAACCCAGATTGTAAAACTCCCGTTTCAAACAATTGACGAACCATCTCTAAGCTATCTATTGTTTCCTGTATGGTTTGGGTAGGATATCCATACATTAAATAGGCATGAACCATAATCCCAGATTCTGTAAAATTTCTAGTGACTTTAGCTACCTGCTCTACAGTAACACCTTTTTCTATCAATTTTAGCAATCGATCAGAAGCAACCTCCAAACCACCCGAAACAGCAATACATCCAGATGCCTTTAATAACCTACACAAATCCTTCGAAAAACTCTTTTCAAAACGAATGTTTGTCCACCAAACAACCACTAATTTTCGTTTAATAATTTCCAATGCTAAAGAACGCATTAATGCAGGTGGGGCCGCTTCATCGACAAAATGAAATCCATTCTGACCTGTTTGAGCCAATAATTCTTCTATTCTATCACATAATAAATTAGCGGCAACTGGTTCATATAATTTTATATAGTCTAATGAAATATCACAAAAAGTACATTTGCCCCAGTAACAGCCGTGTGCCATCGTAAGTTTATTCCAGCGTCCATCACTCCATAAACTGTGCATTGGATTCACTATTTCAATCACAGAAATATAACGATCTAAAAGTAAATCGGAATAATCTGGCGTCCCTACTTCTGATTGTTTATAGTCGGCTTTCAACGAATTGTTTTTATAAATTACTTCACCGTTTTCAAGTAAAAATGTTCTTTTATAAAATCTTTCGGTAGTTATTTTCTCATTTTCTATTAATAATTCAATTGGTAATTCTCCGTCGTCAAGAGTGATGTAATCAAAAAATTCAAAAACTCTTTTGTCAGAAAGTGAACGCAATTCGGTATTTGGAAAACCACCGCCCATAGCAATTTTAATCGAAGGAAAATTCGCTTTTACCCATTGGGCTATTCGAAATGCTGCGTATAAATTACCTGGAAATGGAACAGAAATCAGAAGTAGTTTTGGGCGAATATTCTCAATTTTTTCTTTCACTATTGAAAGTAGAAGGGTATCTATGTAAGTATAATTCGACTGTAGGGCAGCATATAATTCATCAAAGGAATTAGCACTTCGCCCCAATCGTTCTGCATAACGACTAAATCCAAAATTTTCATCAACACATTCAATAATAAAATCGGAAATATCCTCTAGATAAAGAGTTGCAAGATGCTTGGCTTTGTCTTGTACACCCATAGTTCCAAAAGCCCATTCTTGATCTTCTAGCTGTAAAAATCGGGAAGCCTCGGGTAAAAAATTATCTTGACAAATAGCATGAGCTAACGTTGGATTTTTCCCTTGTAAAAATGCAATAACTGCATCGATAGTTTTACAATATTCATCGCGAAGGGCAACAATCCGTTTAGCATTTTCTGAAAAATAATCTAAGGAAACAATTGGAATTAAGTCATTAATCCCTTTTTGAGAAAACAACTGTAGTATAACTTCAATTCCCAAATCGGCTTGAATCGAAGAGATTTGTTTGGTATTCAAAAAACCTTTAATATAGGGAGATGCTGGATACGGCGTATTCAGTTGTGTAAAAGGAGGCGTGATAATAAAAACGTTCGGTTTCAATAAATTTTTATTTATACAAAAGTAGGTGCAAAAGTTTATATATCCACTCAAATTGAAAAAAACTCCTGCTTTATTTCAATTCCTTATACTTAAAATAAGAATACAGTACTGGAATTAAAGTTATCAGAATAGTTATCGTCAGAAAAAAACCAAAAGCTAAATCACTAGGAAGAAATAAACTAAAAACAGCAATTAATAAACCTCCTGCAATCCATAATTTTCCAGCAAAAATATGAGTTAGTTTCCAAACTTGTTCGTTTTCTAATGTCCAAGGAGTTTTAATACCTATGAAATAATTTTGTTTTATTACTTTAAAATAATTTCCTAAAACTATGAATAGAACTCCAATTAAAACTTGAATTAGATTTGGATTAGAAACCGACTGATTCTTTGAGCTAAAAATAATAAAAAGTGATAATCCAGAGATGAATGCAATAAATACAAACTTAATTTGTTCATACTTTCCACCCATTACAGAGAGCTTATTTTTTGGATCAATCTTCGGAATAATGAGCATCAAAATATAAGGAACCAATGTTAATAGTCCTACTAATAATAGCAAAGAGTTTTTTGAACCCCAATCGTCAATTTCCCCTCTATAATTCCAGTGCATTGGAACCTTTTGAGGTAATGAATTCCAAACATAGGCTAAATAAACAAAGGGTAATGTCAGTACTCCAATTAAAGAAAATTCTTTTTTAATAAATGATTTCATAGTTATTATTATAATTATTATGGTTAATATATTTGATGTTGTTGGTGATATTATTTGTCAATAAAAGTTACTATCCATTTTAAAACATCTTCTAATACTGATGTATTAATCGAATAAAAAACAAATTGTCCCTTCTTCTCGGAAGTAATTAAATCAGCCTGTTTTAATAAATCCAAGTGATGAGAAATGCTTGGCTTTGAAATAGAAAAATGATTCGCTATGGCGCCTGCAGTCATTTCATTGGATTTTAATAATTCCAATATTTCTCTTCGGGTAGAATCGTTCAATGCTTTAAAAATAATATTCATACGAGTAAGATATTTAGACAAATATCTAAATATATTTCGAATTTACAAATAGGTAACTAATATATTTTTTGTAATTTAGCAAAAATTAAAAAAATGCCTTCAGACTGTATTAGCTATCAAAACTCAGGTTATTTTTCAAAAATAATTATTGATTATTTAAATCAAAAACCCGACTTACAGTCTTTTTACAACCGATTTCCAACAATTGAAAATTTCGAAAAACAACTAGCTGAAAAAAAATTAAATTACGAACATTCTAATAGAGAAATTCTAGTTTCTGTAATTCGAAAGCAGTATAGTCAGTTGGGGATTTCAGAGCTAACCCAAAATAACATAACGCTTCTCCTTGCGGAGAATACCTTTACAGTTACAACAGGACACCAACTAAATTTATTTACAGGTCCTTTATATTTTGTATACAAAATTATCTCGACTATCAATCTAGCTCAAGAATTAAAAGAGACTTATCCGGACTCTAATTTTGTTCCAATTTATTGGATGGCTACTGAGGATCATGATTTTGAAGAAATTAATTATTTTAATTTTAAAGGAAAAAAAATACAATGGGATAACAAAAGTACTGGTCCTGTAGGACGACTTTCAACTATTGAATTAAAAGAAGTAAGCCAGTATTTCAAAAACGAATTAGGAATAAATAAAAACGCCAATCATCTTATTGAATTATTTGAAGCTGCCTATACTCAAAACTCAAATTTAGCAGATGCTACACGTTTTTTAGCCAATGAACTTTTTAAAGAATACGGACTTGTCATTTTAGATGCGGACGATTCTAAATTAAAACGCATTTTTATCCCTCACATAAAGAAAGAATTAACAGACCAAGATGCCTTCATGAAGGTTAGTAATACCATCAAAAAATTAAAAGATTATGACGTTCAAGTAAACCCAAGAGAAATCAATTTATTTTATATTGAAGACAATTTAAGAGAACGAATCGTAATTGAAGATTCTATTTATAAAATAAATAATACCTCGAAAAAATTTACCACAACAGAGATAATAACTGAATTAGAAAATCATCCTGAAAAATTTAGCCCTAATGTAATTATGCGTCCGCTTTATCAAGAAGTGCTGTTGCCAAACTTATCATACATCGGTGGTGGTGGTGAAATTGCATATTGGTTAGAACTCTACTCCTTTTTTGAGTCTGTTAACGTAACCTTTCCTATATTACTTGTTAGAAACTCTGCACTATTGGTAACACAAAAGCAATTGAATAAATTAGATAAACTTGGTCTGACTTGGGAAAATTTATTTTCGAAACAAGAAAAATTAATTTCGCTAAAAACTAAAGAGCTATCCGAATTTCCTATCGAATTATCACATCAGAAAAAAATAATTCAAGACCAGTTTGTCGCAGTATTGAAAATTGCATCACAAACAGACGCTTCCTTTTTAGGGGCTGTTAAAGCACAAGAAAAAAAACAATTAAATGGTTTAGAGCATCTAGAAAAACGGTTGCTTAAGGCCCAAAAAAGGAAATATACTGCCGAATTAAATCGAATTTGCGAACTTCAGAACGAATTATTTCCCAAGCAAGGTTTACAAGAAAGAAACTTAAATTTTTCGGAATTTTATTTGGATTATGGAGCTGAGTTTATTGAAAAACTTTTCAATAAATTACATCCACTTGAGCAACAATTTGAAATTATTGTTTTGTAGGTAAGAGTTCTTTTTATAGAATTACAAATAGTTATCAAAATATAAATAAATGCATTCTAAAATAGATTTATTTAAAAAAGATATCACAAACTACAAAAATGCATCAAAAAAAATTCACTACTTTTGCACCCAATTTAATAAATAAACAATGGCAACAAATAGAACATTTACAATGATTAAGCCAGATGCTGTAGCAAATGGTCATATCGGAAACATTTTGGCAATGATTACAACTGGTGGTTTCAAAATTGTTTCTTTGAAATTAACACAACTTACAGTAGCAGATGCTCAAGCCTTTTATGCGGTTCATTCAGCAAGACCTTTTTATGGTGAATTAGTTGAATTTATGTCAAGAGGTCCGATAGTTGCGGCTATTTTAGAAAAAGAAAACGCAGTAGATGATTTTAGAACTTTAATTGGAGCTACAAATCCTGCTGAAGCAGCTGAAGGTACCATTCGAAAAGCTTATGCGACTTCTATTGGTGAAAATGCAGTACATGGATCTGATAGTGATGAAAATGCAGCTATAGAAAGTGCTTTTCATTTTGCCGGTAGAGAACAATTTTAATCCTTTACGATATCAATTAAAAAAATCCCATTTAGTTAAATGGGATTTTTTTTTAGCTTATAAGGTCATACTTCGTATTATCTAAATTGAATATCCTTTATTATATCTCGACCCAATTCATCATTAATCATTTGGATAATTTTGGATTTTCCATGACTTAATTCTTCCCGTAAAACGGCAGAAGTAAATTCAATGTGTAGCGTAGTGTTTTTCAAAACTATGTTTTTTGTATAATTATTTACACCACTTCCCATAGTACTTTCCCAAGCTTGTTTGACGGCAATTTGATCCATCCCAGATTGCAATTTATTTACTTGGATAATTTCTTTTAAAATATCTCCAATTGGGCTTTCATTACTTTGTCTCTTTGCCATTTTCAGTCAAATTTATTGGTCCTGCTTTTTTATAATAGTAGTTCACATTGGATAAATTAACTAATATCAATCTATCTGACGTTATGGTTTTAATTTCTTCCTTCCATTTAGCATACGGTGTACTATAATTTATAAAAGCTGTGCCATTTTCAAAGACAACTTGTATCTCTTCAGATTGGTTTGTGGTCAAAAAACGACCGTTTAATTGGGGAATGACTTTCTTTCGGAAGCCTTTTTTTTCCTTAATTTGAATGTAATCAAATGACTCGTTCATTGGGTATTCTTTGGCTTTACCGTCGGAGAATATCACTTTTTCTATTTCCCAATACCCGTTAAGTTTTCCAATATCGGTCTCTGATATTTTTTGACCACATGAAACAAGAATTAATAAAAATAATAGGGTTACGCTACTTTTCATTTATGCTATTTATTTTTTACAAATTTACTCGTTTATCTCATTTGATTAACACTAATAAATCAAAAAATAATTAAACTATTTAGTACATTTAATGTCAATATAAAAAATACGATGAAAATGAAAAAAATAATCTTTCTCTTGTTGGGTGTGCTTTTATTTTTTGGTTGTAATTCAGAACTAAATCAAATTTCTGTAGATGAAACAAACTATTTTCCACCAACGGACGGGAGTGCGGTTTGGGAAAAAAAGTCGGTTTCCGATTTGGGCTGGAATCAATCTGCTGTGCAGCCCCTATTAGATTATCTTGAATTAAAAAATACAAAATCTTTTATTATCCTTGTAAATGGAAGGATTGTAATAGAGAATTATTTTAATGGTCACAATGCAAATACCCTTTGGCGATGGAATAGTGCGGGAAAAACATTAACATCGACAGTTACTGGAATTGCAGAACAAGAAGGGTTCCTAAATACTAATAACAAAGTTTCAGATTATATTGGTACTGGCTGGACTAGCGCTCCGTTAGTAAAAGAAAATTTAATCACTTGTAAAAATTTATTAAGTATGAATTCAGGATTAAATGACGCATTAGGAGATGATGTTTCACCCAGTAACCTTCACTATATTGCAGATGCAGGTACTCGATGGGCCTATCATAATGTCTATGTAAAACTTCAAGACATCGTTGAACAGGCAACTGGACAAAGTTGGAATAATTATTTCAATACCAAACTTCGTGATAAAATAGGCATGAGTCCTAGTGGCGTTTGGTATGCTGGAACTGGAGTCAATTTTGGTTTAAAAATATACTTCAGTAACTCTCGCAGTATGGCTAGATTTGGTTTATTAGCATTAAATAATGGAAATTGGGATGGAACACAAGTAATTAATTCAAGCTATATAAATCAGGCGACAAACAGCTCTCAAAATATAAATTTATCATACGGGTATTTGTGGTGGTTGAATGGAAAGTCTAGTTATCGTTTACCACAAACCCAATTTCAATTTAACGGAAGTTTAATTTATTCTGCACCAAGTGATATGTATATGGCACTAGGAAAAGACGATCAAAAAATCTATGTTGTTCCAAGCAAAAAAATGGTAGTAATTAGAATGGGAGATGCCGCAGATTCTGAGAATTTAGCCCTTTCAGATTTTGATGAAGTAGTTTGGCAAAAAATTAATTCTCTATACCAGTAATTATTTTTTAGTAATTCTAAAATACAATCCAACTAGAAAAGAAAGTAATCCAAAACCCAATAAAAAACAAATAAATGATGGAGTTCTTTTCTCCAACTAAATTGGCAAAAACAAATGAAAACATACTTATTAAGTAGTAGAAAATAGGAGTGTTATTTTTGAAGAAAGTAAAGTTCATTGGTTATTTATTTAAAAAAACTATCAACAAATTCATATTTATTGAAAACCTGCAAATCTTCAATACCTTCACCTACTCCAATATATTTTACTGGAATTTGAAACTCATCAGATATTCCAATTACAACTCCTCCTTTTGCAGTTCCATCTAATTTGGTTATAACAAGTGAGGTGACTTCTGTTGCTGCGGTAAACTGTTTTGCTTGTTCAAAGGCATTTTGTCCAGTAGAACCATCTAAAACTAGCACCACATCATGAGGAGCATCAGCAACTACTTTTTGCATCACTCGCTTTACTTTCGTCAACTCGTTCATTAAATTGACTTTGTTATGCAATCGCCCTGCGGTATCAATGATCACAACATCCGCTTCCTGTGCTACTGCAGATTGTAAGGTATCAAACGCAACTGATGCAGGATCACTCCCCATGTTTTGTCGAACAATTGGAACACCAACTCGGTCGGCCCAAATTTGTAATTGATCGATTGCTGCTGCCCTAAAAGTATCGGCAGCACCTAAAACCACTTTAAATCCAGCCTTTTTAAATTGATAGGCTAATTTACCTATGGTAGTCGTTTTGCCTACGCCATTCACACCAACAACCATAATTACATACGGTTTCGTAGAAATCGGCAGCACAAATTCTGTTTCTTCACCACGATTAGTTTCAGAGAGCAAGCTGGCAATTTCATCTCTAAGTATAGAATTTAGCTCTTCTGTTCCTAAATATTTATCCTCCGAAACACGTTTTTCTATTCGATTGATTATTTTTAGTGTTGTATTCACTCCAACATCAGAAGAAACTAAAATTTCTTCTAAATTATCTAAAACCTCCTCATCAACTTTTGATTTTCCCGCGACTGCTTTAGAGAGCTTAGAAAAAAAAGAAGTTTTTGTTTTCTCTAAACTTTTATCAAGAGTTTGTTTGTCCTGTGGATTTAGGATTGGTTCTTTCTTATCTGATGAAAATATTTTTTTAAAAAAACTCATTGTAAATTAGATTTCAGTTGGTAGAATTTAAATTGAAGTAAAAAAAGTAATTTTTACCCGATTGAAGCAAAAATCCTTTGCGCAAAAGCATGATTCATAACAAAAGGGGGTAAATAATACCAAAAAACATTAGAATTACTTCAAAAAAAATTCTGAAACAAATATAAAAATAAAAAAGCTACTTCCGATTGAAAGTAGCTTATCTATAATATTATTTTTGAAAATTACTTCTTTTTCAAGTACTCATCAACAAGTTCAGGTGCCATAATAGATTCAACGAATGTATAAGCGCCTGTTTTTGGAGATCTAACCATTTTTATGGCTTTTGATAATCTCTTAGAAGATGTTTGTAACGATGCAACGGTTTTCTTTGCCATGATTCAAATGTTATTTAAATTTAATAATGTCTTAATGTAATCAGTTGAGATATTATTAAAATCATTAATTATTACTTAATTTCTTTGTGAACAGTTACACGTTTCAAGATTGGATTGAATTTTTTAATTTCTAATCTATCTGGTGTATTTTTTTTGTTCTTTGTCGTGATGTATCTTGAAGTACCAGGAACGCCAGAAGTTTTGTGCTCTGTACATTCTAATATTACCTGAATTCTATTACCTTTCTTTGCCATTTTTCTGGATGTTTATTGGATTGGGATTATTTAATAAATCCTTCTGCTTGTGCTTTTTTCAAGACTGCAGCAATTCCATTTTTATTAATTGTTTTTATAGTAGATGCAGCTACTCTAAGAGTAATCCATCTGTCTTCTTCAGGAAGATAAAAACGTTTTTTTAGTAAGTTTACAGAAAACTTTCTTTTAGTTTTATTCATCGCGTGAGAAACATTATTTCCCACCATCGCTCTTTTACCCGTAAGGTCACAAACTCTTGACATTATGCTTATCTTTTATCGTTATTCAAATCGAGGGTGCAAAGAAACAAAAAATAAACCTATAATACAAAATAATTAAACTAGATTTTTTAAAATTTCTTTTTGAAGCATTTCAAAAGACTTGTTTACTGCTCTGTTGATTACTTTTTCTCGAGGTTGTCCAAAATCAAATTCCTCTCCAAACACTCCGTTAGGGGTAGCTATGGCTATGCAAACTGTCCCGAT
The DNA here is from genome assembly GCA_044231345.1 of Flavobacterium sp. GTDB lineage: Bacteria > Bacteroidota > Bacteroidia > Flavobacteriales > Flavobacteriaceae > Flavobacterium. Next base: position 13,222 of record JBIHZQ010000022.1, on the reverse strand, counting down.
TTCGGCGTCCGATTCACCTTTTGTTGGACCGGCATTCCCTGTAGTAGCAATCGCATAATCAGTTTTCATTAGGCGTTGAACCGCCATGGCCATTTCTTCTGCAACAGCAACACTTACTACTGAATGTTCATTTATTAAGGCTTCAGGTATTCCTAAAACTTCTGTTTTGACTTTAGTATCATAGCAAACTATACTGCCTTTAAAATAAGCAGATGCTCCAACTACTGACGTGATCATTTGGGCTATTTTTCCACCCGTACAGCTCTCTGCGGTAGCAATCGTTTGCCTGTTTTTTGCTAACAATCGTCCTAAAACAACTTCAATTGTTTCGTCTTCATCAAAACCGACAATGATGTCTCGAATAAGATTTGTTAATAAATCCACTTGCTGTTGTATGCTTTTTTCTAAAAAATCCCTATCGGTTCCTCTGGCCGTTAGTCTCAACCGTACTCTTCCTGGACTAGGTAGATACGCAAGTTTAATAAAATCTGGCAAATGATCCTCCCACAATTCAATACGTTCTGCAACTAAACTTTCTCCTTGACCATAGGTTAATATAGTTTTATGAAGTATGTAAGGGCGTTTGTATTCAGCTACAATTTTTGGAATTACCTCATTTTCTATCAAGTATTTCATTTCATAGGGAACTCCAGGTAAAGAAACAAATACAGTGTTCCCTTTTTTCATCCACATGCCAGGTGCTGTTCCTACTTTATTATGAAGTACAGTACCCGTTGACGGGACGAGGGCTTGATCTTTGTTCATTTGCGAGGCGGGGCGTTGCATCACCCTTTCAATTAACTCGATTACATGTTGTTGTACTTCTAGATTTACAACCAACGTATCATCAAAATAATCACAGAATGTTTTCTTGGTTACATCGTCTTTTGTAGGACCAAGTCCCCCAGTGATTATCACAATATCAACTTGATTTTGATATTTTTTTAGTGTATCTAAAATATGGGATTTGTCGTCACTAATAGAGATGATTTCATGGATTTCTATTCCAATGCGGTCCAATGATTTTGCGATAAATCCAGAATTGGTATCAACAATTTGTCCAATTAAGATTTCATCTCCAATAGTAATTATAGCTGCTTTCATTAAAGGATATTACAGTGGTTAAGCACAATTACTTCAAATTAAAGTCTTTTTTAATTTCTTTTATTGCTTTTTCAATTTGGCTTGAAACACTCTTGAACGTTTCAATTATTTCTTTTTTCTTGCCTTTTTTATAGGTCCATTCTTCTATCTGAATGATTTCTTCAAAGGCAACATTTAGACCTAATAAGTCAAGTGATGGTTTGATTTTGTGCGCAAAACCATAGGCGATTTCATGATTTTTATCCGCTATTCCATTTTTTAAATGTTCTAAATCCAAAGGCAATTCAGCTACAAATAGACGAACTATGTCCATTACAAACATTGAATCATTTTCTGATATCGCATGTACTTTTGCTAAATTGTAATGTAAAGCCATTATTTAACTTGTATTCGAAATAATTTCTGACCTTCTAAAAAACCTTCTAAAACATCATTAGTACGAACTACCGCCACACCTTCTGGAGTTCCAGTAAAAATAATATCGCCAATTTTTAAAGTGAAAAACTGAGAAACATAAGCAATTAACTCATCAATCTTCCAAAGCATTAAATTGGAATTTCCTTTTTGTGCCGTTTCACCATTCTTTGTCAACTCAAAGGTAAGATTTTCAAGTGTTTCAAACTGATTTTTTGCTATAAAATCACCGAGAACTGCCGAACCATCAAATGCTTTTGCTTTTTCCCAAGGCAATCCCTTATCTTTTAATTTTTGTTGTAAATCTCTTGCCGTAAAGTCTATTCCAATACTTATTTCATCATAATATTTATGAGCAAATTTAGCATCAATATATTTACCCACCTTACTAATTTTCACAATTAATTCTATTTCATGATGGATGTCATCAGAAAATTCAGGAACAATAAAAGGATGTTGTTTTAACAAAACTGCCGAATCAGGTTTCATAAAAATCACTGGCTCTTCTGGCCTTTCATTTTGCAATTCCTCTATATGTTTGGTATAATTTCTACCGATACAAATTATTTTCATTTTTTATTGGAGCTAATCCCGCTATCCGTTACAATCCACGCAAAAAAGCGTGGGATTTTCACTACTATCGAGGCTATGAAATTTGAGTTACTATCACAAATTGATTTTCTATTTCGTATTCAGCTTTCGCAATTTAATTGCTGTTAAAACTTTCTTGGTATACAAAGGAAAGTCGGCGTTTTGAATCCAACTAAAATATCCTGGTTCAGTTTCAAGAACTTTAGTTACTTTTGCACCTTTATGCTTTCCAAAAGTGAAAATTTCTTCGTTTTCTTCATCAAATGCAATCATTCCAGCAAAATCAGCGATTTTCTTTCTTGTTGTAAATTCTGATAATGATTTCATGTCATTTTCTAATTCTGGATAACGCTCTATTTGGGCTTTTAGAATTTCATAGGTCGCCATGGTATCAGCTTCAGCAGAATGAGCATTTATAAGACTTTCGCCACAATAAAATTTTAGAGCAGCACCCAAAGTACGTTCTTCCATCTTGTGAAAAATGGTTTGCACATCAACTGAAACGCGGTTTTTCATATCAAAATCAACACCAGCACGAAGCAATTCTTCGGCAAGTAGTGGAATATCAAATCGATCTGAATTAAATCCAGCTAAATCAGAATCTTTAATCATGTTATAAACACCAGCCGCCAATTCATTGAAAGTAGGCTCATTGGCAACTTTTTCATTGGTAATACCATGAACTGCAATTGATTGTGGGGGTATTGAAATTGTTGGATTGACCAACCAAGTTTTGCTTTCCTTATTTCCATTTGGAAAAACTTTGAAAATCGAAATTTCAACAATTCGATCTTTTCCAATATCGATTCCAGTGGTTTCAAGGTCGAAAAAACAAATAGGGCGTATTAATTTTAATTCCATTTTTCTGTATTGAATTGGTACAAATATAAACTGTTTTTATAAAATAATACCCTTTCAAGACATCAATTCCTGAAAGGGTAGTATCGTATTTATCTAACTATTAAAAATCACTGTTTATGTCAAATGCTTCTAAATATTCGGCAACCCGTTTTACAAAACTTCCTCCTAATGCTCCGTCAACTACCCGATGATCATAGCTATGGGATAAAAACATTTTTTGACGAATTCCAATAAAATCGCCTTCGGGAGTTTCAATAACCGCAGGTACTTTTCTAATTGCACCCAAAGCTAAAATACCCACTTGTGGCTGATTGATAATTGGAGTTCCAAATACACTTCCGAAAGTTCCTACGTTTGTTACCGTGTACGTTCCGCCCTGAGTGTCGTCTGGTTTCAATTTACCTTGTTTTGCTCTATTTCCTAAATCGTTTACCGCTTTTGCCATTCCGACAAGGTTTAACTGATCGGCATTTTTTATTACCGGGACAATCAAGTTCCCATTTGGTAAGGAAGCCGCCATACCAAGGTTAATGTTTTTCTTTTTGATAATATATTCACCATCAACAGAAATATTCATTCCTGGAAAATCTTTCAAAGCTTTGGCAACAGCCTCCATAAAAATTGGAGTATAAGTAAGCTTTTCTCCTTCGCGTTTTTCAAATTCATTTTTAACACGGTCACGCCATTTTACAATATTGGTCACATCCACCTCAATAAAGGATTGTACATGAGCCGATGTTTGTAATGATGCCACCATATAGCCAGAAATTAGCTTTCGCATTCGATCCATTTCAATAATTTCGTCTCCTCCGTTTACTGAAATCGTTGATGGTTGTTGGTTAATGACCGTTGGTTTTGAAATTGGAGGAGCAGTATTTACTAAAACATTTAATTTTTTGCTTTCTACCAATTTCAAAATATCTTCTTTTGTTACGCGTCCCTCTTTTCCTGATCCAACAATCGCTTCTAACTCGGCAATAGAAATCCCTTCTTGCCTGGCAATGTTTTTTACCAATGGTGAAAAGAATTTATCAGAATCAGAAAACGAAACTGGCGAAGCGACAATTTCTTTAGCTACTTCAAAGGTTTTTTCAACCTCAGCAACAGGGGTTACCTCTTGTTTAGTTTCTTGAATTGAATCGCTTTCTGTTTCAATAATAGCGATTGTTTGACCTACTTGAACCAAATCGTCTTTGCCAAATAATTGTTCTACCAAAACACCCGATACTTCACTTGGAACTTCACTATCCACTTTATCAGTTGCGATTTCTAATACTGCTTCATCAACTTCAATGGTATCGCCAACTTGTTTCAACCAATTGGTAATGGTTGCTTCTGCGACACTTTCTCCCATTTTTGGAAGTTTTAATTCAAATCTTGCCATATTGTTATCCTAAATGGTGTTTTTTTATTTCTGTTTGCAAAATTACTAAATAAAATTAGTTTATTCCGAGAATACTATAATTTGCTACAAAATATTATTTTTATTCATAGCGCCAAAAAACTAAATTATTATCATTTCTCCCCTACTTCTATTGTTATTGCTTCCGATGATAAAAGTAGTATTTTTCGGTAATATTTTAAAGGTCAGAAATTTATTTTTATTTGATTCCATAAAATCAATGCAATTTGAAAATCCAAAATACGCTTGGTCGAAAATAATTTCTGTTCTATTCCTAAACGTATTGCTTTTATCCAAAAACAGAATTGGTTTTCCTAAAGCGTTTTCCAATTTGTTTTTCATATTTTCATCTTCTGAAACAAAGAAATACTGAATTGGTTTTGGATTGGGTTTGGAAGTTCCTTGAAAAGCTTTGACTAACGAAAAAAATACAATTCCGATTTTCATAAACAAAGAAAAAAACAGCGAAACCTTGAAGTGTTTTTTATAGAAAAAATGCATCGCTTCCTGAAACCGTTTCATATATAGTTTATCCTTAACTGTACTTTCTCCTTTATAATGAATTACACTCGTTTCGTGGAAATAATAATTCGATTTTCCTTTTAATAGCGAACGATACGACAAATCAATGTCGTCAGAATACATAAAGCAATTTTCGTCAAAACCATTTAAATCGATATAAAAATCGCGTTTCATCACCATAAAAGCACCTACGAGAATGTCCACTTTTCCAGATTCATTTTCATTTAAATTTTGCGCATAATATTGATTGAAAAGTTTGTATTTTGAAAAAAAATGATACAATCCTGTAATTTTTGTAAATGCTACCCACGGAGTTGGAATGCCACGTTTACTTTCGGGCAAGAAATTACCAGTTCCGTCAATGAGTTTACAACCTACAATTCCTAAATTGGATTGCCTTTTAGCAAAAGCAAGAATCTTTTCAAAGGTATCTTGGGCAACAACCGTGTCTGGGTTTAAGATGCAAATAAATTCGCCTTTGGCTTCTGCAACGCCAATGTTATTTCCTTTTGGAAAACCTAAATTAGATTTGTTTTTAATGAGTTTTATCTCTGGAAAACGATTTTTCATCATATGACAACTATCATCTGATGAATTATTATCGACTACAATAATTTCACCGTCAATGTTTGAAAGTGCTTCTTGAACACTTAAAACACATTGCTCCAAAAAGTAGCGAACGTTATAATTGAGAATGATTACTGAGAGTTGCATTTTTCAAAGATATATTTTATGTTCTAAAGTTGCAAAGTTTCATTGCAACAAAGTTCAATTCAATAGCTTACTTTTGCAAAAAAATAGTCTTGTGAATTACTTATCTGTAGAAAATATCTCAAAATCTTTTGGAGAAAGAACCCTTTTTAAAAACATTTCTTTTGGAATAAATAAAGACCAAAAAATTGCTTTTATTGCCAAAAATGGTTCAGGAAAAACCACAATTATGAACATCATAAATGGCTTTGACGAACCTGATACTGGTCAAGTAGTGCTTAGAAAAAGTATTCGGATGGCTTTTTTGTCACAAGATAATAAACTGCAAGATGAACTGACGATTGAGGAAAGTATTTTTGCCTCGGATAATGAGAGTTTGAAGGTGATTACAGCTTATGAAAAAGCGTTGGAGAATCCTGAAGACGAGGAAGCGTATCAAAAAGCGTTTGACGCAATGGACCAACATAATGCTTGGGATTTTGAAACACAATACAAGCAAATTTTGTTCAAATTGAAGTTGGAGGACTTTAAATTGAAAGTTAAAAATTTATCAGGTGGACAGAAAAAAAGGTTATCATTGGCTATTATTTTAATCAATCGTCCTGATTTATTAATTCTGGACGAACCGACGAATCACTTAGATTTAGAGATGATCGAGTGGTTAGAAAGTTATTTTGCCAAAGAAAATATTACCCTATTTATGGTGACACACGACCGATTCTTTTTGGAGCGCGTTTGTAATGAAATTATAGAATTAGACAACGGTCAAATTTACCAATACAAAGGAAATTATTCTTATTATTTAGAAAAAAAAGAAGAGCGAATTGCGTCTGAAAATTCGAGTGTAGACAAAGCCCAAAACTTGTTTGTAAAAGAATTAGAATGGATGCGTCGCCAACCAAAAGCACGAACTACCAAATCAAAATCGAGACAAGATGATTTTTATGTAATTAAAGAAAAAGCCCAAAGTCGGCGTCGGGAGAATGTGGTAGAATTGGAAATAAATATGGAGCGCATGGGAAGCAAGATTATTGAACTTCACAAAATTTCTAAAAAATTCAAAGACCATGTGATTTTGGATAATTTCAGTTTCGATTTTCAGCGGGGCGAACGCATTGGAATTATTGGAAAAAATGGGACTGGAAAATCTACTTTTTTGAACTTATTGACAGGCACAATTTCACTTGACGGTGGAAAAGTGGTTGTGGGCGATACGATAAAAATTGGTTATTATACTCAAAGCGGAATTAATCCAAAGCCAGCGCAACGTGTGATTGATGTAATTAAAGAATATGGCGAATATATTCCGTTGACGAAAGGAAAAATTATTTCAGCTTCGCAATTATTGGAACGCTTTTTATTTGACAGCAAAAAACAATATGATTTTGTAGAAAAACTGAGTGGTGGCGAGTTAAAACGATTATATTTATGCACCGTTTTGATTCAGAATCCGAACTTTTTGATTCTTGATGAACCAACCAATGATTTGGATATTGTGACATTAAATGTGCTGGAAAGTTTCCTTTTGGATTATCCTGGCTGTTTGCTTGTGGTGTCACACGACCGTTATTTTATGGATAAGATTGTGGACAATTTGTTTATTTTTAGAGGTCAAGGTTTAATAGAAAATTTCCCTGGCAATTATTCCGATTTCCGTGCCTATGAAGATTCTATGGAACCCAAACAATTGGAAAATGTAAATACCGAAAAAACTAATTGGAAACAAAGTGTTCCAACTGGTAATCTGACTTTCAATGAGCAAAAGGAATTTCAAAAAATACAACGAGAAATCAAAGAGTTAGAATTGGGCAAAGCCAAAATAGAGCAATTATTCTCTGACGGAAAAGTGGATGAAAATGATATTGAGAAAAAGGCAAATGAGTTGAAAAATATCATTATAAAACTGGAAGCAAAAGAAGAACGCTGGTTTGAGCTTTCGAGTAAAATGGAAGGGTAATGGAACTCAAAGTTATTAGTAATAGTAAATAGAAATTTGACATGTTTTTCAAAATAAAATCTTATATTCAATTTCTTTGGCATTCCAAGAACGAACATGCAGTACATTCACCGTTTGTGTTTCAATTGGTTACAAAATGTTTGTATGCAAAAACCGAAAAACCTCCTTATTTTCCAGATTTTTCTACCAAAAACAAAAAAGAAAAATTACTGAATCGATTGTTTCATTATTTCCAATTTCAAGAGGGTTTTTACTTTTTACCCACAAAAAAATTAGATATAAACACGGTTTCAAAACTGGATTTTGTTTGGATTGACGTTGCTTTTTTTATAGAAAACCAATTAGAAATAGCGACACTATTGGCCAAATCTCACAACGAAACATGCTTTATTTTAGAATCAATTAATCATAATTCAACAACCCAATTGTTTTGGAAATCAATAGTTTCTAACCCTAAATTCAATGTAACGGTTGAAACATTTACTTTTGGACTTACTTTTATTCGAACCGAACAAGCCAAAGAAAATTTTGTGATTCGGGTTTGATTTTGGTAACAAAACATTAATTTTTCTTACTAATTAGTAAATCCATAGTGGTTTTTTGTACATTTAAAATCTCAAATAAACAAACGATAATTGCATGACCAATCCATTAATAAAAATAGCTAAAATCACAAGAGATTTTGTACTTGGAAACGAAATTGTCAACGTGTTAAAAGGTATTGACCTAGAAATTAACAAAGGGGAATATGTTGCCTTAATGGGGCCTTCTGGTTCAGGAAAATCAACTTTGATGAACCTTCTGGGATGTTTGGATACGCCAACTTCTGGGACGTATATTTTAAACGGAAAAGACGTAAGTGAAATGCACGACGATGATTTGGCTGAAATTCGCAACAAAGAAATCGGTTTTGTATTTCAAACTTTCAATCTTTTACCCAGAACAACTGCGCTTGACAATGTGGCTTTGCCTATGATTTACGCAGGTTTTTCAAAATCTGAACGGAAGGCTAGAGCCGAAGAAGTACTAAATCAAGTGGGATTAGCTGATAGAATGGACCATCAACCCAACCAACTTTCAGGTGGGCAAAGACAGCGTGTAGCAGTAGCAAGAGCTTTAGTAAACAAGCCTTCGATTATTTTGGCCGACGAACCTACTGGTAACTTAGACAGTAAAACATCTGAAGAAATCATGAAGCTTTTTGGCGATATTCACAAAGCTGGAAATACTGTAATTTTAGTTACTCACGAAGAAGAAATTGCTTCGTATGCCCATCGCATTATTCGTTTGCGTGATGGTTTAATTGAAAGTGACACAAAAAAATAATGACATTCGTATTTATAACTTTGGTTTTTACCTTTATAAATAATTAATAAACCATAAAAATGAAAATATATACAAAAACAGGCGATTCTGGGACCACTTCATTATTTGGCGGAACTCGCGTACCAAAAGACCATATTCGAATTGAAAGTTATGGTACCGTAGATGAATTAAATTCGCACATCGGGCTTATAAGAGATCAAAAAATTGACACACATTATAAAAAAATTCTGATTGAAATTCAAGACCGATTGTTTACTGTTGGTGCAATTTTAGCAACACCACCAGAAAAAGAAGTTTTGAAAAGTGGCGAATTGCGATTGAAAAATCTTGGAATTATTGATCGTGACATTGAACTGTTGGAGACTGAAATTGATATTATGGAAGAAGCACTACCGCCAATGACTCATTTTGTTTTGCCTGGCGGACACACAACAGTGTCATATTGTCATATTGCTCGTTGTGTCTGCCGAAGAGCAGAAAGATTAGCAGTTCATTTAGACCATAATGAACCCGTTTCAGAAAATGCAATAAAGTACTTGAACCGACTTTCTGACTACCTTTTTGTATTGGCACGGAAGTTGACTTTGGATTTGAACGCTGATGAAGTTAAGTGGATTCCTCGAAAATAGTGTCCAAAATACTAAATTAGCTAAATAGGATTTATTCATTTGCTTTATAACTCAACAATTAGTTATAAAAGCTTCCTTAAATTACTATTAAAAAAGCCGTTCTTAACTTTTTTTAAAATAAATCAAAATATACTTGACTTTTTAAGTAAAAAAATTATTTTTGCATAAACTAAAATCGAAAGAAGATGTATTGGACATTAGAATTAGCATCGTATTTAAGTGATGCCCCGTGGCCAGCTACCAAAGATGAACTTATAGACTACGCAATTAGAGCAGGTGCGCCTCTCGAAGTAGTTGAAAACCTCCAGTCAATTGAAGACGAAGGAGAAATATATGAATCAATGGAAGAAATTTGGCCAGATTATCCAACAGACGAAGATTATCTTTGGAATGAGGATGAATATTAAAAAAATATTAAAACCAATTAAAAGTCTCACTTGAGGCTTTTTTTTTGGTTAAATTTGCATACTTTTTATAAATAGAAATAGAAAAATATTATGAGTTTCATAAACAGCATACTTAAAGTTTTTGTGGGAGATAAATCTCAAAAAGATGTAAAAGCATTACAAGGAAATCTTAACAAGACAAAATCTTTTGAAAGTGTACTTATTGCCCTTTCAAATGATGAATTGAGAGCTAAAACAACCGAATTTAAAGATCGAATTAGTCTTGCACGTTCTGAAAAGGATGCTAAAATTGCTGCCTTTAAAAAAGAAGCAGAGCTGGTTTCCGATATAGACAAAAGAGAAGACCTTTATGCTTCAATAGATGCTCTGGAAAAAGAAGCTTACGAGATTTCTGAAAAAACATTAAATGACATTCTTCCAGAAGCATTTGCAGTAATTAAAGAAACTGCAAAACGATTTAAAGACAACGCCATCATTGAAGTTACTGCCACTGCAAAAGACAGAGAATTTTCAGGAGTTAAATCGTATGTTACCCTAAATGGTGACAAAGCAATTTGGTCCAATACTTGGAATGCTGCAGGTAAACAAATTACCTGGGACATGGTACATTATGACGTTCAGTTAATTGGTGGAATGGTTTTGCACGAAGGAAAAGTAGCTGAAATGCAAACAGGAGAAGGAAAAACTTTGGTCGCAACACTTCCATTATATTTGAATGCATTAACGGGTAACGGTGTTCATTTAGTTACGGTTAACGACTATTTGGCAAAGCGTGATAGTACTTGGAAAGCCCCTTTGTTTGAATTTCATGGACTAACGGTGGATTGTATCGATAACCATCAGCCTAATTCCGAAGGTAGAAAAAAAGCCTATGATGCAGACATAACTTATGGTACCAATAACGAATTTGGATTTGACTACTTAAGAGATAATATGGCGCATTCGCCTGAAGATTTAGTGCAACGTAAACACAACTTTGCCATTGTTGATGAGGTCGATTCTGTATTAATCGATGACGCCCGAACACCCTTAATTATCTCAGGACCTGTTCCTCAGGGTGATCGACATGAATTTAATGAATTAAAACCGAAAATAGAAAATTTAGTTAGTTTACAAAAACAACTTTCCAATGGTTTTTTAACCGAAGCTAAACGATTAATAAAAGAAGGAAATACCAAAGATGGTGGATTTAATTTATATCGTGCCTATAGAAGTTTGCCAAAAAATAAAGCTTTAATTAAATTTCTGAGTGAAGAGGGAATTAAACAATTATTGCAAAAGACTGAAAACCAATACTTACAGGACAACAAACGCGACATGCACTTAGTAGATGCCGCTCTCTATTTTGTAATTGAGGAGAAAAACAATCAAGTAGAATTGACCGATAACGGAATCAAATTCCTTTCAACTGATACCGATTCCGACTTTTTTTTACTTCCAGATATTGGAACAGAAATCGCACGAATTGAAAAACAAAATTTAGAAAAAGATAGCGAAGCAGAAGAAAAAGAAAAATTATTTCAAGATTTTTCAATAAAAAGTGAACGCATACACACCCTAACTCAATTATTAAAAGCCTATACCCTATTTGAAAAAGATGTGGAATACGTTATCATGGATAATAAAATCATGATTGTAGATGAGCAAACGGGACGTATCATGGACGGGCGTAGATATTCTGATGGATTACACCAAGCCATTGAAGCCAAAGAAAATGTAAAAATAGAAGCTGCCACACAAACTTTTGCTACCGTAACCTTACAAAACTATTTTAGAATGTACAGTAAACTAGCGGGTATGACTGGAACCGCAGTGACAGAAGCAGGAGAACTTTGGGAAATATATAAATTAGATGTAGTTGAAATTCCAACCAATCGTCCAATGTCAAGAAAAGATATGGAAGATTATATTTATAAAACTACTCGTGAAAAATTCAATGCTGTCATTGAAGACGTAACGGAATTATCAAATGCAGGAAGACCGGTTTTGATTGGAACTACTTCAGTAGAAATTTCAGAATTATTGAGTAGAATGTTAAAAATGAGAGGCGTTACCCACAACGTTTTGAATGCAAAAATGCACAAACAAGAAGCACAAATTGTAGAAGAAGCTGGAAAGCCAGGAGTAGTAACTATTGCTACGAATATGGCTGGACGTGGAACCGACATCAAATTATCTGCTGAGGTAAAAGCAGCTGGTGGATTAGCAATTATTGGAACAGAACGCCATGATTCTCGTCGTGTTGATAGACAATTACGTGGTAGAGCTGGTCGTCAAGGAGATGTAGGAAGTTCCCAATTTTATGTTTCTTTAGAAGATAATTTAATGCGACTATTTGGATCGGAACGAGTGGCCAAAGTAATGGATCGAATGGGATTAAAAGAAGGAGAAGTTATTCAACATTCGATGATGACTAAATCTATCGAGAGAGCTCAGAAAAAAGTAGAGGAGAATAATTTTGGAACTCGAAAGCGACTATTAGAATATGATGACGTAATGAATGCCCAAAGAGAAGTGGTCTATAAAAGACGACGTCATGCCTTACACGGAGAACGTTTAAAGGTAGATATTGCCAATATGATGTACGACACTTGTGAAGTAATCGTTGATTCAAATAAGCAAACGAAAGACTTTAAAAATTTCGAATTTGAATTAATACGCTACTTCTCAATTACCTCTCCAGTTTCTGAAAGTGAATTTGAAAAAATTTCAGAAATGGAACTCACTGGAAAAGTTTATAAAGCAGCATTAGAATTTTATACTGAAAAAATAGAACGAAGTGCAAGAGAAGCATTTCCAATCATCAAAAATGTTTTTGAGGATAAATCCAATCAGTTTGAACGAATTGTAATTCCTTTTTCGGACGGAATTAAAACATTAAATGTTGTTACCGATTTAAAAAAGGCATTTGAAACCGAAGGAAAACAATTAATAGCCGATTTTGAAAAAAATATTACCTTGGCAATTGTAGATGAAGCATGGAAAAAACACTTGCGTAAAATGGATGAACTAAAACAATCTGTTCAATTAGCTGTCCATGAACAAAAAGACCCATTGCTAATTTATAAATTTGAAGCTTTTAATTTATTTCGAAACATGCTTGATGGTGTAAACAAAGAAGTGATTTCGTTTTTATTTAAAGGAGATTTACCACAACAAAACGCTCCTACAATTCAAGAAGCCAAAGCGGTTCGTCCTAAAGAAAATTATAAAACAACTAAGGATGAAGTTCTTAATAGTGACACTTTAGCTGCTCAAAATAGAGAAGCTGGCCAGACACAAGAGCGTCAAGTAACTG
>JBIHZQ010000155.1:0-2534 GCA_044231345.1 Flavobacterium sp. | reverse complement strand
TAATTCTAACCCCAAATGAAGATGCACAAAAAAAACAACCCATTACTGTCTATGGGGAAACTACACCAAATCCCGCTGCTTTAAAATTTGTGGTGAGTAGAATGCTTACAAAAAACGCGGTAGAATTTAAGAATATTGACGAAACTAAAACTTCACCATTAGCAAGAGAATTGTTTAATTTTCCCTTTGTAAAAGAAATATTCATTGACGAAAATTATATCTCAGTTACAAAATATGAAGTGGCTGATTGGAATGAAATTACACTAGAATTGCGAACATTTATCAAACTATTTATTGAAAATGGAGGAACCGTTCTTGATGAAAATCATGTGTTCAATGATGCAAAACAAGAAAAACAACAAATCAAAAATTTTGATTCGTTAGACACCACCTCGCAACAAATTATCAATATTTTGGAAGAATATGTAAAACCCGCAGTTGCTGCTGATGGCGGTAATATTCTTTTCGATTCCTTTGATGAAACCGAAAAAAGAGTAAAAGTAGTCTTGCAAGGTGCTTGCAATGGATGTCCATCTTCAACTTTTACATTAAAAAATGGCATCGAAAACATGCTCAAAGACATGTTAAATGATGAACATATTAAAGTAGAGGCGATTAACGGATAAATCATTAATTACTAGACAATTAAATTAAAATACGCTCTGATTTACTACCTTTAAGAATAGTAATCTTAAAATCCAGAATTATGTCCGTATTAAAAGTAATTGAAGTGCTTGCCAACTCAGAAATCAGTTGGGAAGACGCCACAAGAAAAGCAATCGCTAAGGCAACAAAAACAGTAAAAAACGTAAAATCTGCCTATGTTCAAGAACAAAGCGCATCGATTAACGAAGGAAAAATAGTTGAATTTAGAGTCAATCTAAAATTAACTTTTGAATTAGAATAATATCAAATTTTAAAGTACTTTTAAGCGTTTCTTTTTGAGACGCTTTTTTTTGAAGCTAATCCAGCTGTCCGTTACAATCTTCTTGTTTTTAAAGAAAAACCAAGAAGGATTTTCACTGCCATCTGGGCTAAAAAACCAACCATGAACGAACTACACCTTGAATCAAGTCCCTACCTTCTACAACACGCTCAAAATCCAGTTCATTGGAAAGCATGGAACACAAAAACACTAACAGAAGCAAAAGATTCTAATGCACTACTGATCATAAGTATTGGCTATTCTGCCTGTCATTGGTGCCACGTAATGGAACATGAAAGTTTTGAAAACAAAGAAGTAGCAAAAACGATGAACCGCAATTTTACTTCAATTAAAATTGATCGAGAAGAGCGCCCAGACATTGATGCAATTTATATGAAAGCGGTTCAGATAATGACAGGAAGAGGTGGCTGGCCTTTAAACATAGTTGCGCTACCAGACGGAAGACCAGTTTGGGGAGGGACCTATTTTGCAAAAAACGAATGGATGAATACGCTGGAACAATTGCATCAACTCTATCAAACGCAACCCGAAAAAATGATTGAATATGCTGATAAATTAGCCCTTGGAATCCAAAGTTTATCTCCTGTTCTTGAAACCAATACAGTACAAAAACCATATTCAAACACAATAGAACTTTTAGTTGAGAAATGGAAAAAAAGTTTTGATTGGGAATATGGCGGAATGGCACGAGCTCCGAAATTCATGATGCCCAACAACCTGAAATTTTTATTGAGGTTTGGACATCAAAATAAAGATTCAGAGGTAAATAAATTTGTTCACTTGACCCTCAAAAAAATGGCGTATGGCGGTTTATTTGATGTGATAGACGGCGGTTTTTCGAGGTATTCTGTCGATTTAAAATGGCACATTCCCCATTTTGAAAAAATGCTTTACGACAACGGGCAAATGGTTTCATTGTATTCTGATGCTTATAAAATAACTCATAATCCGCTCTATAAGGAAGTAGTAGAAAAAACATTGGCCTTTATTTCTAGAGAATTAACTCATCCGGAAAATGGCTTTTATTGCGCACTCGATGCCGATAGTTTAAACCATGAAAACCACCTTGAAGAGGGGGCGTTTTATGTATGGAAAAAATCAGAATTAATGTCTATTTTAAAAGACGATTTTAATTGGTTTAGTGAGGTGTTCAACATCAACGAATTTGGGTTTTGGGAAAACGAAAACTATGTATTGATTCGGGATAAAGAATTAGAAAATTGTGCTGAAAATAATAATTGTAGCCTCTTAGAATTACAAACAAAAAAGAACCAATGGGAAAAATTACTATTTATTGAAAGAGAAAAAAGAAGCAAACCAAGAGTAGATGACAAAACATTAACGTCTTGGAATGCAATCATGCTCAAGGGTTTTGTTGATGCCTACAAAGCATTTGGCAATAAAAGCTATTTAGAAACTGCCTTGAAAAATGCTGCTTTTATTCTAAAAAATTTATGGGCAACAGATGGAAATTTATGGCATACTTATAAAAACAAAAAAAGTAGTATAAATGGCTATTTAGAAGATTATTGCTTTGTTATTGAGGCTTTTATATCTTTGTATGAAGTGACATTAGATGAAAACTGGC
>JBIHZQ010000021.1:0-25018 GCA_044231345.1 Flavobacterium sp. | reverse complement strand
ATTTTTTATTGCACTTATTGCCTATCAAATTCTAAAATAATAATTATGTTTCAAGAAATAATCGCATTCTTTATTTTGAGTATATCCCTTACGTTTCTCATTAAAAAATTCTTTCTAAAAAAACAAAGTGAGAAAAAATGCGGCACTGACTGCGGATGCCACTAACCCAATGCGACGTCTAAAGTCATCATCACAACAAAACCGCCTATAAAACCAAGCGTTGCAATATCTGTATTGTTATCTTGCTGAGTTTCTGGAATTACTTCTTCAACTACAACAAAAATCATTGCCCCTGCGGCAAAAGCCAACGCATAAGGTAAAATAGGGGTGAAAAAAGTGACGGCTACAGCCCCAACAACGGCCGCAATAGGCTCTACTAAAGCAGACGATTGACCGTACATAAAACTTTTCCAACGGCTCATCCCCATTCTTCTTAACGGCATAGAAACCGCAATTCCTTCTGGAAAATTTTGAATTCCGATTCCAATAGCTAACGTTAGCGCTCCTGCAATTGTTGCTTCTGGAATTCCAGCCGCAACCCCACCAAACAAAACCCCAACAGCCAGACCCTCTGGAATATTATGTAAGGTAATGGCCAAAACCAATAATGTAGTCCGTTGCCATGGCGACTTTACTCCTTCTGTTTCTTTAAAATTTATATGCAAATGTGGTAAAATTTTGTCCAACCCAAATAGAAAAATTGCTCCAAAAATAAATCCTGTTGCCGCAGGAATTACTTTAACAAATCCTTCGCCGCTACTCATTTCAATTGCTGGAGCTAACAAACTCCAATAACTAGCCGCTACCATTACTCCCCCTGTAAACCCTAACATTCCATCTAGAACAACCCGATTCATGTTCTTAAAAAAGAAAACTAAAGACGCCCCCAATGCGGTCAAAAACCAAGTAAAAAGGGTAGCTAAAAAAGCAGCAAAAACAGGATCTATACTTTCGAAAAATTTAATTACTTGTTGGTACATATTTATTGAACATATAAGTTAGTAGCTATTTTATTAGAAACAGTAATTAATTTTGAATCCATCTCAAGAAGTAAAGTATTGTCATATAATTCCCGTTCTTTAACCATAAGAGTGGTTCCTAATTTTATGTGATGTTTGTCGAGATATTGTAAAAAATCTGAGGCTGAATTTTTTACACCAATACATTGATAACTTTGATTTAATTGTGCTTCCGATAGAAGAAGTTTAATCCGTTTTTTAATTACCCCTTGTTCATTTGGAATGGGGTCTCCATGAGGATCAACTGTTGGAAATCCTAAATATTTGTCCAATCTATTGACTAAAGTTTCTGATTTTATATGTTCCAATTGTTCTGCAATATCATGAACTTCATCCCATGAAAATGAGAGTTTTTCCACTAAAAAAACTTCCCATAACCGATGCTTTCTAACAATCATTTTAGCCAATTGAAACCCGCTTTCAGTTAACGTAACTCCCTGATATTTTTTATAACTAACCGCTTTTTTTTCTGAAAGTTTTTTCAACATATCACTAACCGATGAGGGTTTGGTTTGTATAGCTTTAGCAATTGCATTAGTAGTTACCCCTTCTGGTGATGTTATTGAAAGGTGGTAAATAACTTTAATATAGTTTTCTTCTGAAGTGGTCATTATTATTGTTATCTTTCTACAAAATTACGATATATTTCTATATATCAAAAAATAAATTTAGTTTTGTCTAAAATTAAAAATATGAAAAAAAATTATTTTTTAATGGCTTGTTTTTTTGCCCTATCCAGTTATGCACAAACTAGTGATCCCATCCAAACAGATCGGCCTGATCAAACTGAAACTCCCTCATTGGTTCCAACGGGAATGCTTCAGGTTGAAACTGGTTTTAGCTTTCAAAAAAACAATCATCTATCAAAATCATTGCTGCTTCCTTCCACCTTATGGAAATATGGGGTGAACGAGAATTTTGAAATCCGAGTAATCACAGAATACAGCCACGAAATTTATAATGACACCAGCAGCACTGGGATTTCCCCGGTTTATGTTGGCTTTAAAGTGAAATTAGCTGAAGAAAAAGGGATCTTTCCAAAAACATCCTTTATCGCACATCTTTCATTGCCAAATTGTTCTTCTCCAAAAAACAAAACTGATTTTTATGCACCAGAATTTCGTTTTGTCATGCAACATACGTTATCGGAGAAATGGTCGTTAAGCTATAATTTAGGTGCTGAATGGGATGGATTCTCAGCGGAACCGACCTTTATTTACACTCTTGCTTCGGGATATTCTATTAATCAAAAATGGGGGTCTTATGTTGAACTATTTGGATTTGGCCCACAAGAAACTAAGGCAAATCATAGTTTTGACGGCGGAATCACTTATTTGATTACCAATAATTTTATGCTAGATTTGTCTTCGGGATTTGGTTTAACTAAAAATGCCCCGAAATATTATTATGCTATAGGATTTTCATTTCGACTATAACTATGAAACACTATAATTACCTATTTACAGGGGCAGGTTTGTCTGCATTAATGACGGTATATAAAATGGCGATTTCAGGTAATTTTAAGGACAAACAAATAGTGTTGCTCGACCAAAACCTGAAAAAAGACAATGATCGAACTTGGTGTTTTTGGGAAGATGCTATTGGAAATTGGGAAACTATCATCAGCAAAAATTGGAAATCAGCACTTTTTGCATCAAATTACCTTACCAAGGAATTAAACTTTACGCCCTATTCCTATCAAATGATTCGTGGAATAGATTTCTACACTCTAGTTTTCAAGGAGCTATCAAAACATAATAATATTACTTTTATTAATCAGAAAGTAGTAGATTTTGAAGAAACAGCTACTGAAATTAATGTCAAAACAGCTACTGAGGTCTTCAGTAGTGATTATGTAATCAATAGTATTTTTGACCCTTTAGAAATCGAAAATCAAACTCAATATCCTTTCCTTAAACAGCATTTTATAGGCTGGTTTGTCAAAAGCGACCAACCAATATTCAATGAAAATCAGGCTACTTTTATGGATTTTTCCGTGGAACAAAAAGGCAACACTCGTTTTATGTATGTGCTACCGACCTCAAAAACTGAAGCGCTAGTTGAATATACTTTGTTTTCACACCATCACTTAGAATCCCACGAATATGAAAATGAAATTCAGAAGTACTTAAAGAAATTAGGAAGTAGCTCTTACGAAATAATTGAAAAGGAACAAGGGAGTATCCCGATGACTTGCTTTCCGTTTTGGAAAAACAATACCGTTAGGTTTTTAAACATTGGCTCTGCCGGCGGATGGACAAAAGCAAGTACAGGATTTACTTTTAAAAATGCCGACAAAAAATCTACCGATTTAGTGGAATTCTTAACTTCAAAATCTGATTTTCGTTTGTTCCATAAGCTACGGAAATTCTGGCTTTACGATTTACTTTTATTGGACATTTTAGATCGCAATAATGAATTAGGCGCTGAGATATTTTCGGCACTTTTCAAAAAAGGCAACCCTTCTTTAATTCTAAAATTTCTAGACGAAGAAACCTCTCTTTGGGAAGATTTACAAGTCATCAGGAAATGTCCAAAAAGGCTTTTTGTTAAAGCTTTAATTCGCTTGATAATCAAACCAAGGAAGTAGCAATCAAACAATAACAAAACTTTATAATTCTAATTTATTTGTTGGAAAGAAACTTTGTAACTTTGTAGCAAAAATAATTCTTAAAAAATCTTACCTATGTATCCAGAAGAAATGGTTATCCCAATGCAAGCCGAATTAACCGCCGCAGGGTTTGAAGATTTACATAGCGCTCACGAAGTTGAAAACGCTCTAAAACAAGAAGGAACTACCTTAGTTGTAGTAAATTCTGTTTGTGGTTGCGCCGCTAGAAATGCCCGTCCAGGAGTTCGAATGAGTTTAGAAGGAGGCAAAAAACCAAATCATTTAGTGACTGTTTTTGCGGGTGTTGACAAAGAAGCTGTAGATGCAGCACGCCAACACATGTTCCCTTTTCCTCCGTCCTCGCCAAGTATGGCATTATTTAAAAACGGAGAATTAGTGCACATGTTAGAACGCCACCATATTGAAGGTCGACCTGCCGAACTAATTGCAGAAAACTTGAAAGACGCTTTCGCGGAATTCTGTTAGTTATTAAACACTACTGATTCCTCAAAAAGATTTTTACCGCAAATCCATAAATTACTTTTGTCAATTTGTGAATTTGCGGTTTATTTTTTTTTAATCTGTGGTAAAAACCTAAATTTGTACCGAATTCTTCCATTTAGAATTCAAAAAACATTTCTCACTTAACCGTTTATAGCATGCAACTGTATAACAAATTAAGCGCAGAAGAAAGAGCCGAATTGATCAATCAAGCTGGCAAACAACGTCTCACATTGTCTTTCTATGCGTATGCCAAAATTGAAGACCCAAAACAATTTCGCGACGACCTCTTTATCGCTTGGAACGCACTCGATGCACTAGGGAGAACCTATGTCGCCAAAGAAGGAATCAACGCCCAAATGAGTGTTCCAGCAGAAAACATGGAAGCATTTCGCGAAACCATAGAAGCGTATGATTTTATGAAAAACATTCGATTGAATGTTGCCGTAGAACAAGACGACCATTCTTTTTTAAAACTAACTATAAAAGTACGTGACAAAATTGTAGCGGATGGATTAAATGATGAAACTTTTGACGTGACCAATATTGGAGTTCATCTAAAAGCTAAAGAATTTAACCAAATACTGGAAAATCCAAACACAATTGTGGTCGACTTTAGAAATCATTATGAAAGTGAAATTGGTCATTTTAAAGGCGCTATCACTCCCGATGTAGAAACGTTTCGCGAATCATTGCCAATAATAAACGAACAATTAAAAGAGTTTAAAGAAAATAAAAACCTAGTCATGTATTGCACTGGCGGAATTCGATGCGAAAAAGCTTCGGCTTATTTTAAGCACCAAGGGTTTAAAAACGTATTTCAATTAGAGGGTGGCATTATTAATTATGCAAAACAAATAAAGGAAGAAAACATTGAAAGTAAATTCATCGGAAAGAACTTTGTTTTTGACCATCGTTTGGGCGAACGAATTACTGAAGATGTGGTTTCGCAATGCCATCAATGCGGAAAACCTTGCGACAATCATACCAATTGCTTGAACGATGGCTGCCATTTGTTATTTATCCAATGTGAGGATTGTAAAGAAAAAATGGAGAATTGCTGTTCGTCAGAATGTCTAGAAATAACAAATTTGCCTTTGGTTGAACAAGTAAAATTAAGACGCGGAAAACAAGTTGGAAACAAAGTATTTAGAAAAGGAAAATCAGATAAATTATTGTACAAAAATTCAGGAGAACTCTCTGATATTTCACTAGCAACTTCAAGGAAAACAGTTGCTTTTCGGGAAAAAATTAAAATTAAAAAAAGCTTACTGGCCAAGGTGGAACATTATTATGTAAAAGCAAGAGTGGCTCTTTTTATTATAGAAACTAATAATTTAAAAATTGGCGATTCAATCTTAATTTCTGGTCCAACAACAGGGAATGAAGAGTTAATTCTCGAAAAAATGTTGGTCAACGGAAAAGAAAATACTGTTGCAGAACCCGGTGATAAAGTTACCTTTGAACTCCCTTTCAGAGTTCGATTATCCGATAAATTGTATAAATTAGGGAATTAATCGATTAAAAATGGACATTTATAAACTATTAAAAATTAACAATTACATTAAAAATCACAGAATAAAATTCTTGGGTTTGTGGTTGCTTAGTATCCTCAATAAAAGATATTTAGCCATACAATTTGACCCTGTTTTGGCTTGTAATCTTCGATGTAAAATGTGCTATTTTACTGATGCAGATTTTGTTAAAAAAAACATGAAAGGTATTTTTCAAGAAGATGATTTGGAAAATTTGGCTAATGTAAATTTCAAAAATGCATTAAAATTACAAATAGGGTGTGGTGCTGAGCCAACCCTTTTTAAACACAATACCAAGTTAATTGAAATTGCCAAAAAATACAAAGTCCCCTACATCAGCATGATTACCAATGGTAATTTGCTAGACCAAAAAGACATTCAAGAGTATGCCCAAGCAGGATTAAATGAATTTATTCTTTCAATGCATGGCGTTTTGAAAACTACCTATGAAGACTTAATGGACAAAGGAGATTATGAAAAATTCCATGAGGTTTTGAATAATATTACCCAACAAAAAAAAATTAATCCATCGCTGAAATTACGTATTAACTACACCTTCAATGCCGATAATTTTTATGAACTTAAAGATTTTTTTAAAGTCTATAATCACTATGCTATAGATACTTTGCAATTGAGACCAATCGATAAAATTGGAGAAACAACTTATAATAATTTTAGTTTAAAAACAATTGAAGAAGATTATATTACAATTTCAAATGAGCTAAAATCTGAAGCTTCAAAACTTGGAATAACACTCTTATTCCCAAAAACTATCAAAAGAGAAGAAGAAAAAACATTCGCAGTAACTACAGAAAACAATAGCTCCTACTTGCTCCCTTACACCTACTGCTATGTGTCTCCAAAATTTTATTGGCGCGATGATTTTGATTGGAGAGAAGAATCTTTTTCGGATTGGAAAAAGAAAAATAATTGGAATCGAATCTTGTTTAAAAACATTTTTATTTCTAAAAAAGAATTAGAAAAGCCAAATAGAAATGTACTAAATTACTCTGTTGACCTGAACTAGTAGGGTGATTTTTTCTTTAAATACTTTTTAGAATTATTACAACAAAATACTATCTTTACCACATAAACGTTTTAAGAACTTAAGTTGTGCTGGTCGCAACACTACCTATAAAATTATGGCATGTACAAGTTGTTCAACTTCTGATGGTGGCGCACCTAAGGGTTGTAAAAATAATGGGACTTGTGGCACCGATAGCTGCAATAAATTAACTGTCTTTGATTGGCTTTCCAACATGAGTTTGCCTAATGGCGAAGCTCCGTTTGATTGTGTTGAAGTCCGATTTAAAAATGGAAGAAAAGAATTTTATCGCAATACTGAAAAACTAACCTTGAGCATAGGTGACATAGTAGCTACAGAGGCTTCCCCAGGACACGATGTTGGAATTGTAACTCTAACCGGTGAATTGGTAAAAATTCAAATGAAGAAAAAAGGAGTTAACCATGCCAGCAATGAAATTCCAAAACTTTACAGAAAAGCCTCTCAAAAAGATATCGACATCTGGTCGAATGCAAGAGATAAAGAGGAACCAATGAAAGTAAGAGCTAGAGAGTTAGCCATTTCTCATAAACTAGAAATGAAAATTTCAGATATTGAATTTCAAGGAGACGGATCTAAAGCAACTTTTTATTATACGGCAAACGACCGGGTCGATTTCCGGTTATTAATAAAAGATTTTGCTAAAGAATTCAGCACTAGAGTCGAAATGAAACAAGTAGGATTTAGACAAGAAGCTTCTCGATTAGGAGGTATTGGATCTTGTGGTCGTGAATTGTGCTGTTCGACCTGGCTTACCGATTTTAGAAGCGTAAACACCTCAGCAGCTCGTTATCAACAACTGTCTTTAAACCCTCAAAAATTAGCCGGTCAATGCGGAAAATTGAAGTGCTGCTTGAATTATGAGTTAGATACTTACATGGATGCTTTAAAAGGATTTCCTGATTTTGAAACCAAATTATTAACCGAAAAAGGAGAGGCCATCTGTCAAAAACAAGATATTTTTAAAGGCCTAATGTGGTTTGCCTATACTTCTAATTTTGCTAATTGGCACGTGCTAAAAATTGAGCAAGTAAATGAAATTATTGCCCTAAATAAACAAAAACAAAAAGTATCCTCTTTAGAAGATTTTGCCGAAGAAATTCCGCAAACCATTGAAAAGAATTTCAATAATGCAATGGGGCAAGAAAGTTTAACTCGTTTTGATCAACCAAAGAAAAAGAAAAGACCAAATAACAAAAAGAGAAAACCTATTACTGCCAATCAAGCAATTCCTGACGCTAATAACCCAGCGGGGACCCCAAGACCACTCAGTAATAAAATAATTCCTGTGAATAGAAATGAACCTAAGAAATAGTCTGATTTTTATTTTTTTTGTCGGATTCTTATTTTCTTGTGATAAAAAAAGAATCTTTGACCACTATGAAACGGTAGGTAGCGCTTGGAACAAAAATCAAACTGTTTCAATCAAATTGCCTGAAATTGATTCAACAAAAAACTATAACTTATTTATTAACCTAAGAGCTAATAATGATTTCCCATACAGTAATTTATTCCTAATTGTATCACTCGAACAGCCTGATGGTTTTACAAAAGTGGATACCTTAGAATACGAAATGGCTAATGCCGAAGGAAAATTACTAGGAGATGGTTTTTCAGATGTCAAAGAAAGTAAATTAGTCTATAAAGAAAATAATCGGTTCAAATTTGCAAAAAACAATACCATTTATATCAAACAAGCGGTAAGACAATCTGGAAAAGTAACTGGAATTGAAAAACTAGACGGAATTACAGAGGTAGGCTTTAGAATAGAATCACTACAATAGCAAGCACTATGGCAACAAACAAAAACAACTCGCAGTCCAAAGATATCGCCTATTATAGAAAGAAATTTTGGAAAATTTTCTTTTATGGTTTTGGGGGGTTATTGGTATTTTTTCTATTTGCTTCCTGGGGGTTTTTTGGCTCTATGCCTTCTTTTGAAGATTTAGAAAATCCAGACTCCAATTTGGCCACCGAAATAATTTCCTCAGACGGGGTTACTTTGGGAAAATTCTATAACGAAAACAGAACCTCGATAAAGTATAAAGATTTGCCAAAACATCTTGTAAATGCTTTAGTTGCTACCGAAGACGAACGGTTTTATGAACATTCTGGAATTGATGGAAGAGGAACAATGAGAGCGGTTTTAACTTTAGGAACTAGCGGCGGAGCTAGTACTCTTACGCAACAATTAGCCAAGCTTCTATTCCATGGTGAAGGGTCTAGTTTTAAACTTTTTAGAATTGTACAAAAAGTAAAAGAGTGGATAATTGCAATTCGACTCGAAAGACAATATACTAAAAACGAAATTATCGCCATGTACCTCAATAAGGCCGACTTTGTCAATACTGCGGTTGGAATTCGTTCTGCAGCAAAAGTATATTTCGGAAAAGAACCACGCGATTTGACTATAAACGAAAGCGCAATGCTCGTTGGAATGCTAAAAAATCCATCGCTTTTTAATCCCATTCGCCGAATCGAAAAAGTAACCAACCGAAGAAATACTGTTTTAGGCCAAATGGTGAAAAATAATTTTTTGACCGAAGCGACAAAAAACTCATTAGAGAAACAACCAATTGTCTTGCAATTTCAACCTGAAAGCCATAAAGAAGGAATAGCAACCTACTTTAGAGAATATCTTCGCGATTTTATGAAAAACTGGCTGAAAGAAAATAAAAAAGCAGATGGCTCCGAGTATGATATCTACAGAGACGGCCTGAAAATATATACTACCATAGATTCTCGAATGCAACTTAATGCCGAAGATGCCGTTACTCAGCATTTGACTAATTTACAACAAGAATTTTTTAGCCAGTCGAAAACTAATAAAAATGCACCTTTTGTCAATATTTCAGACGTAGAGACCAAAAAAATTCTCCTACAAGCAATGAAATCTTCCGAAAGATGGCGGTTACTAAAAGAACAAGATAAAAGTGATGAGGAAATAATTAAATCGTTTAATACAAAAACAGAGATGACCGTCTTTACTTGGAAAGGCGAAAGAGATACTCTCATGACTCCACTAGATTCCATTCGTTACTATAAACATTTTTTACAAGCCGGTTTGATGGCGATGGAGCCACAAACGGGCCATGTAAAAGCATGGGTCGGAGGAATAAACTATAAATATTTTCAGTACGATCACGTTGGTCAAGGCGCCAGACAAGTTGGATCAACTTTTAAACCTTTTGTTTACGCAACCGCAATTGAACAATTAAACATGTCTCCTTGCGACTCCATTATTGACTCTCCTTTTATGATTCATAAAGGACGCCATCACGTTACAGAAGATTGGGAGCCGAAAAATTCAGATCAAAAATATCGAGGCATGGTAACTTTGAAAAAAGCATTAGCCAACTCGATCAATACCGTTTCAGCAAAATTAATGGACAAAGTAGGTCCAGAAGCAGTCGCAGATTTAGCAAATAAACTGGGGATAAAATCCGAAATTCCTCTACAACCCTCAATTGCTTTAGGGGCTGTAGAAATCACCGTTCATGATATGGTAGCCGCCTACAGTACGTTTGCCAATCAAGGGGTTTACATCAAGCCTCAATTCATCACCCGAATAGAAGATAAAAATGGAGTGGTGATTTATGAACCCATCCCTGAATCACACGATGTGCTAAATAAAGACATTGCATTTGCAGTGATTAAATTGTTGGAAGGTGTTACCGAAGACGGCTCAGGTTCACGATTAAGAACCCAAGGCGGTGGCTATGGTTATGAAAGAGTTACTGGATATCCGTATGTGTTTACCAATCCAATTGCAGGAAAAACTGGGACGACTCAAAATCAATCTGACGGGTGGTTTATGGGAATGGTACCCAATTTAGTTACTGGCGTTTGGGTAGGCTGCGAAGACCGATCCGCACGTTTCAAAAGCATTACTTACGGACAAGGAGCCGTTGCTGCATTACCAATTTGGGGACTATTTATGAAAAAAAATTATGAGGATACTAGCATAAACATCTCGAAAGAAGAATTTGAACGCCCTCCTAATTTATCCATTAAGGTAGATTGTTGGTCACCGCCAACAACCACAGAAGTCGATTCTACTGCCACAGAACAAAGTACAGAAGAATTCGAATTGTAATTTTTTTATGAAGCTATTCCTGCTGTTCGCTATATCCACGATTGCTTTGTCGTTCCTCCTAGCAATGCCGTGGGATGCCGCTTCCATCAGGGCTAAAAAATAAGTAGAACTATCCGTATTATAAAAGACACTGCCGTATGATTAACAAAAAAGTAACTACAGTACACGAAGCACTTCAAGGAATTGAAAGTGGCATGACATTACTTCTCGGAGGTTTTGGTTTGTGTGGAATCCCAGAAAATTCAATTGCAGAACTTGTAAAAAAAGAAGTCTCCAACCTAACTTGTATTTCAAATAATGCAGGTGTAGATGATTTTGGACTAGGATTACTACTACAAAAAAAACAGGTTAAAAAAATGATTTCTTCCTATGTAGGAGAAAATGCAGAATTTGAACGCCAAATGCTCTCGGGCGAACTGGACGTAGAACTCATCCCACAAGGAACATTGGCAGAAAGATGTCGCGCCGCACAAGCAGGAATCCCTGCCTTTTTTACGCCAGCAGGTTTTGGAACCGAAGTGGCAGAGGGAAAAGAATACCGCGAATTTAACGGAAAAATGCACCTGCTCGAACACGCTTTTAAAGCCGACTTTTCTATCGTGAAAGCTTGGAAAGGAGATACAGCAGGAAACCTAATATTTAAAGGAACAGCCAGAAATTTTAATCCTTGTATGGCAGGAGCCGCAAAAATCACCATTGCTGAAGTGGAAGAATTAGTCGAAGCAGGAACATTAGATCCCAATCAAATTCACATTCCTGGGATTTTTGTACAACGTATTTTTCAAGGAGAAAAATTTGAAAAGAGAATTGAGCAACGAACAGTGAGACAAAAGTAATTTAATTGATAATTATCTTTCGATTTAATTAACAATTTATAAGAATTCCGAATGCTACCCAAACAATGTGAAAATATATTTAAAAAATACAACTCTATTAATGTGATTATTCCATCTTCAAAAAGATACTTTTCAAATTTTCAAATCATCTAATTAAATATGGCTTTAACAAAAGAACAAATCGCAAAACGCATCGCACAAGAAGTTCAAAATAATTATTTTGTAAACCTAGGAATTGGGATTCCAACTTTGGTAGCCAATTACATTCCAAAGGGAATTGATGTAGAATTTCAAAGTGAAAACGGTGTTCTCGGAATGGGGCCATTCCCGTTTGAAGGAGAAGAAGATGCCGATGTTATTAACGCCGGAAAACAAACCATAACCACTCTGCCGGGAGCAAGTTTCTTTGATTCAGCAATGAGTTTTGGAATGATTCGTGGACAACACGTCGATTTAACAATTTTGGGCGCCATGGAAGTTGCCGAAAATGGTGATATTGCCAATTGGAAAATCCCAGGAAAAATGGTCAAAGGAATGGGTGGCGCAATGGATTTAGTAGCTTCCGCAGATAATATTATTGTAGCAATGATGCACGTAAATAAAGCAGGAGAATCAAAAATATTAAAAAAATGTACGCTGCCGCTAACGGGAGTTGGTTGTGTGAAAAAAGTGGTCACCGAATTGGCGGTACTCGAAATCACCCCGAAAGGATTCCAACTTTTGGAACGTGCGCCAGGTGTCTCTGTAACTCATATTATTGAATCAACAGAAGCCGATTTAATTATTGTAGGTGAAATTCCAGAGATGGTAATCATTTAATTGACCTACAAGGTTAATAAAAAACCTTGCGGGAGCGATTAAAAAAACCAACTTGCTACAAAAATAGCAGTAACAACACAAATTACATCAACAATAAGCATTGTTCCCAAAGCATATCGGGTATTTTTGATGTTTACAGATCCAAAGTAAACCGCAATCACATAAAAAGTACTTTCTGCACTGCATTGAAAAATACTACTCAATCGGCCTGTCATTGAATCAGCTCCAAAAGTGTTCATTGAATCTATCAAAAACCCACGCGATCCCGCAGAACTAAATGGTCTTAACAGTGCAACAGGTAACGCATCGGTGATTTCTTTACTAACTCCCATATTAGAAAAAGCAAAAGCAATCCAATTACTAATAATTTCAAACAACCCACTGTTTCTAAATAATGAAATGGCAACTAACATTCCTAAAACATAAGGGAAAATAGTAACGCCCGTTTTCACTCCATTATTGGCTCCGGCCACAAAAGCTTCATAAACAGTCGTGTTGGCAGCCGTAAATTTCTTCTCTTTAATAAAGGAAAAAAGTAAGGTAAAAACAATTATTCCAACCAAGATTAACGCAGAAAGATTAGAAGTAAAATAGTTTTTCCCAATCAAATCCAAATGATTCACATACATCAATAACCCAACAATAGCAGCAATCAAGACCATTAATCCGAGTACTAAAGAAGCGCTTTTGAAGTTGATTTTTTGCTTAACTCCTACAATCAAAAAAGCAGCAATTGTTCCAATAAAAGAAGTGATAATGCATGGCAACATCACGTCGGCGGGATTGCTAGCGTTGGCAGCAGCACGATAACCAATTATAGAAGTTGCAATTAAGGTAAGCCCCGAAGCATGCAAACACATAAACATAATTTGGGCATCGCTTGCCTTCTCTTTTTCGGGATTTATTTCCTGTAAACTCTCCATCGCCTTTAGCCCAAAAGGAGTTGCAGCAGAATCCAATCCTAAGAAATTAGCAGCAAAATTCAAGGTCATGTAAGAAATTGAGGGGTGGTTTTTAGGAATACTTGGAAATACTTTAACGAATACTGGACTCAATCCTTTTGCGAGTTTTTCAGAAACTCCAGAGATGATTAACAACTCCATTAAGCCACAAAAGAAAGCCAAATAAGCCATAAGCGGCAAGATTAAATCTAGTAAGGTGCTTTTACATGTTGGCAATAAACCATCTGATTTTTGAACTCCGCTGTAAATTTTTACCGTTTTATTTTTAAACACGTAGGTAGTGTCTGCGTTTTGTATATCGCTATTGATTACAACCGTTTTTTCTTCCGATTTATTGATACTGTCCTTAATAAATAATGGAATCTGATCAATGTATTTTTCAGCTATTAATATTGGATCGTCTTTTTTCCCGTTTAAAACGTGGTCAATGGTATAACTGCTTCCAGAAAACAAACTGAAAATCACAAATGCAATGGAAGAAATAAATATAACCAACCAAAATCTACTTAAAACCATAATCAATATTTTTTGTAAATGTAATAAATCAATTGCAATGGAGAAAATCAATGGCAATGGCAAAAATCAAATACAAATGACAATAAAGAATTTTAATATATGAAAAAAATACTTCTTTTTTGAATTGTAACTACCATTGGTTTTTGATATTGAAATTGTTTAAATATGAACGATTTCATCGTCAATTAATAAATCTTCCCGACGCAACCGCAGGAATATTTGCGCTACGGCGATGGTGTCCTTTTCGCAATACGTTACAATTCTGTCGATGTCTTTTTCTACATAAAAAACGTGTCCCACTTGACTTCCATCGATGTCGCCTTTTGGAGAAGGAATTCCGAGGACTTTACACATTAATTTCAAGGAGGTGTAATGTTTATAATCGCCAAATTTCCACAATTCTAAAGTGTCCAAATGTGGGATTTCCCAAGGTTTTTTACCAAATAAATTCAGTTTATTTGGTATGGCAATTTGGTTGATAACCAATCTTCTGGCAATGAACGGAATGTCGAATTCCTTAGCGTTATGGCCACATAAAACGTGTTGGGGTTGATTGTAATGCTGGTTTAAAAGATGGCTAAAATCGGAAAGAATTTTCTTTTCTTCGCCAAAAAAAGACGTCACACGAAAATTTCGAATATCTCCTTTGATGATAAAATAGCCTACAGAAATACAAACGATTTTACCAAATTCGGCCCAAATTCCAGCGCGTTCATAAAATTCATCTGGAGGGAAATCTTCTTTTCGTTGGTATTGAGTTTTAAGTTCCCAAAGAGATTTCATTTCGTCGTCTAATTCAGCGTAATTGGCTACTTCTGGAACCGTTTCGATGTCGAGAAAGAGGATGTTTTCTAGTCTAATTTTTTCTATCATGGCTTTTAAAATTTGGTTATACCATTCAAATATAGAAAGAAGAAAACAAATATGGATAAAAATAATATTTAAATTATCAAAACGTAATTCCTAGCCCCGACAGTAGCGGCATCCTCTTGTGGCGGGGTTCGCCACAAGAGATATAGCGGAAGGCGGGAATAGCTTCAGATTACTTCGTACTTCGCAATGAGATTATTTAATTGTACTAAAAATATAGGCTTCCAATCCTTTTAGTTCTTCTTCAGAGAGCGTTTTTGTAATAGCAAAATTAGTTTTCATCACTTCATATTGTGATGGGTCGACCAATGGTTTTGCATCGTCTTTTAGAAATGAAATAATGTTGCCTTTTTCTGCTTTATAAATTGTGGCAATCTCTTTTGTGCTGGGGCCAATAATTTTTTGATCGGTTTGATGACATGCTACGCAATTGCCTTTTCCTTCAAAAATAGATTTCCCGAGTTGCTCGGGAGTTTGAGAAACTTCGGTTGGATTGGGTTGCCCAAAAGTTTCTTCGCTTTCTTTTTTACAAGAAATAACCAAAATTAGGCACGCTAAAAAGGCTACTTTTTTCATTGTTATTTGTTTAAAATGATAGCAGCTTCTTTGGCGAAATAAGTCGAAATTAAGCTGGCTCCTGCCCTTTTTATACACATTAATTGTTCCATCATGATTTTGTCGTGATCGAGCCAACCTCTTTCGGCAGCGGCTTTAATCATGGCATATTCACCCGAAACGTGGAAAACGGTTACGGGAACATTCACCGCATTTTTGACTTCACGAACGATGTCTAAATAGGCAATTCCTGGTTTTACCATGACCATATCGGCGCCTTCTTCGACATCCATTAAGGCTTCTTTGATGGCTTCGATGCGATTGGCATAATCCATTTGGTAGGTTTTTTTGTCTTTTGGAATATCCGCATTATCGACTGGTGCACTGTCTAAAGCATCACGAAATGGCCCGTAAAATGCCGAAGCATATTTAGCCGAATAACTCATAATTCCCACATTTTGAAATCCTGCAGCATCCAATCCTTGACGCAAACGCAAGACACGTCCGTCCATCATGTCGCTTGGTGCTACAAAATCGGCTCCTGCTTGAGCATGAGAAACTGCCATTTTTACCAATGCTTCATTAGTAGCATCATTTTCTATATCGCCATTAGCAATAATTCCGTCGTGACCATAAATCGAATACGGATCCAATGCCACATCAGGCATAACAATCATTTCAGGGCAAGCCGCTTTGATGGCTTTGATGGCGCGTTGCATCAATCCGTTTGGGTTCCAAGCTTCTTTTCCAGTGTTGTCTTTAAGCGATTCGTCAACTTTTACGTAAATATTTACGGCACGAATTCCTAAAGCGAACAATTCTTTAACTTCATCAACGGTTAAATCTATGGAACGACGAAAAATTCCTGGCATTGATGCAATTTCTACTTTATAGTTTTCACCTTCGGCTATGAACATTGGAAACATGAAATCGGATGGACTTAATGTTGTTTCGCGAACTAAACTTCTAATGGATTCATTTACTCTTAATCTTCGGCCTCTTTGTAATGGAAACATATTTTTTTAGTTTTAAGTTTAAGGTTTAAAGTTCATTTAAACCCATTTAAAATTTATAATTCAACATTTAAAATAATTATTAAATCCAATTTTTTGGATTCTCTAATACTTCAACTAATTTTTCTTCTTCAGTTCCTTTTTCCGGATGATGGTCGTAAACCCACTGAACGTGTGGCGGCAAACTCATTAAAATACTTTCAATTCTGCCATTGGTTTTCAAGCCGAATAACGTGCCTTTGTCATGAACCAAATTGAATTCGACATATCTTCCACGACGGATTTCTTGCCATGTTCTATTGGCATCAGAATAGGATAAATTTTTCCTTTTTTCAACAATTGGAACATACGCTTCGAGAAAACTATTACCGACTTCTGATACAAAACTGAACCAATTTTCCATTGACATATCATCATTTGCTTTGCAATAATCGAAAAATAATCCTCCAATTCCGCGGGCTTCATTGCGATGCGCATTCCAAAAATAAGCGTCGCATTGTTTTTTATATTTTGGATAAAAATCTGGATTGTGTTTGTCGCAAGCGGTTTTACACGTTTGATGAAAATGTTTTGCATCTTCCTCAAACAAATAATAAGGCGTTAAATCTTGACCGCCACCAAACCACTGCTGAATCACATTTCCATTATCATCATACATTTCGAAATAACGCCAATTTGCGTGAACTGTTGGCACCATTGGATTTTTTGGATGCAAAACTAAACTCAATCCGCAGGCAAAAAAATCAGCTTCGCCCACATTGAACATTTTTTGCATAGCTTCAGGTAATTTTCCGTGTACTGCCGAAATATTCACTCCGCCTTTTTCGAAAACCGCTCCGTTTTCTATTACTCGTGTTCGTCCTCCACCGCCTTCTGGTCGTTCCCAAATGTCCTCACGGAATTTAGTTTCGCCATCAGCAGCTTCCAATCCTGAGCAGATTTGATCTTGAAGGTTTTGTATATATTGGTAGAATTTATTTTTCATAACCCGATTTCAATAATCCATAATAATTAATGTCTTCTAATTCTCCTTCAAAGCTTTTAAATTCTTCTCGCAAAGTTCCTTCTAGGACAAAATCATTTTTTAGAGCAATTTGTTGACTAGCAAAATTTACTTTTGAAGTACAAATAAAAATTTTATTCATTTTTAATTCATTGAAACATAAATTAATTACCTCAGAAACTGCTTTTGAAATAATTCCTTTACCTTCAAATTCTTTATCAATAAAATAGAATAATTCGCATTTTGAAATATGATAATCTATTTTTTTAATGCCAATATATCCTATTAAATTATTAGTTTCAATACTTCTAACATAAAAATAGTACCCTGTTTTTTCTTTTTCTATTTGAATGTTTTTTGTAATAAATTCATTTGTTGTTTTTAAATCTAAACAATTAGAGACAGTTACAGGAAATGTCTTTTGGATACGACTTCTATTGTTCTCAATTAATTCAAAAAATTCATCATAGCGAATATTTTGGATTTTTTCGAGTTTCCAATTGTTGAATTTCATAAACTTAAGAATTATACTCCTTTACCGCATCCACAAAAGCCTTCGCGTGATCTACAGGAATATTTGGTAAAATACCGTGACCTAAATTAGCTATATATTTGTCTTTTCCGAATTCGTCAATCATTTCGTGAACCATTTTCTTGATAACTGGAATTGGCGAAAGCAAACGACTTGGATCAAAATTTCCTTGCAATGTGATGTTTCCACCTGATAAATAACGTGCATTTCTTGGAGAACATGTCCAATCCACTCCTAATGCCGAAGCCCTGCTTTTTCCCATTTCTCCCAAGGCAAACCAACATCCTTTTCCGAAAACAATAACATGTGTTTCGTCTGCCAAAGCTTCTACAATTTGATTGATGTATTTCCAAGAGAATTCTTGATAATCTACTGGCGAAAGCATTCCACCCCAAGAATCGAAAATTTGAACGGCATCAACGCCTGCTTTTACTTTTTCTTTCAAATATAAAATAGTGGTGTCGGTGATTTTTTGTAATAATACGTGTGCTGCAACCGGATTTGAAAAACAAAATCCTTTGGCAGTATCAAAACTTTTTGAGCCTTTTCCTTCCACAGCATAACAGAAAATGGTCCAAGGCGAACCCGCGAAACCAATTAACGGCACCTCATCGTTCAACATTTCTTTGGTTAATTTAATTGCGTCCATTACATAACCCAAAGTTTCTTGGATATTAGGAACAATTACTTTTTCGACATCCTGAATGGTACGAATTGGATTGGGTAAAAACGGACCGAAATTCTCTTTCATCAAAACTTCTATTCCCATTGCTTGTGGGACAACCAAAATATCCGAGAACAAAATTGCTACATCTGGCGCAATTCTACGAATGGGTTGAACGGTAATTTCAGCCGCTAATTCTGGCGTTTGACAACGGGTGAAAAAATCGTATTTATCTCGCAACGCAATGAATTCTGGCAAATATCTTCCGGCTTGACGCATCATCCAAACTGGTGGACGCTCAACTGTTTCTCCTCGTAATGCTTTTAAAAATAGGTCGTTCTTTATCATTTATTTTGCTTTATGCTAAAAGCTAAATGCTCTAAGCTAATTTTTATTTATTTATATTCTTCGATACATTCCTCAATCACGTCTTCAATTGACGGTTGGGCTGCAATAATTATATTTTTTACTGTTTTTGGCAAGGCGTCCGCAGTTGTTTCACCGATACAAAAACAAAGCTCTTTTTTAATGGTATTTTCTTTCAAGTAACTTTCCACTCCCGAAGGACTAAAAAACAAAATCGCTTCAACAGCAACTTTTACTTTTTGTGGAGTCAATGTGGTTTCATATACCTGAATTTCATTGAACTTAATTTTTGCTTCTTTTAGTGCTTTTGGCAACGTTTCTTTTCGCAAATTTCCACTGAAAAAAGTGTAGCTTTCATTGGCATAAATCAGCGTAATTATTTCAGCCAAATCAGAAGCATAATCAACATAAACCGTAACGTTAAAATTATTTTCTTCCAATAGCGCTTTGGTTTTCAAACCCACACAAAAGACATTTTTAGATTTTAATTCGGATGATTTTGGATGAAGCAAAACGCTTTGTGCTGCATTTTGACTCGTAAAAATAAGATTGTCTTGAATCTCATTTAACTCGAAATCTTGACTTTTTGTTTGAATAAAATTAGCTTCAATCACTGAAAAATTAGCCTCAAACAAAGGCTGTTTCTGATCATTAGAAAGTGTTTTTGTCGAAAGTATTTGAATGGAATTATTCATTATTTTTTTAAAGAATCTTTAATATTTTTCATGAGTTCTGTTCCGCCATTGTTCAAAATTTCTTTGGCTAATTCAAAACCTAATTTTTTCCATTGTTGAATTGGAACTACTTTTTCGACATCTAATTTTTGTTTTCCGTCAATTGAAAAAAGTGCTCCTTTAAACTCGATTGTGTCTTCGGTGAATTTTGCAAATGCTCCAATGGGTGCTGTACAACCGCCTTCTAATGTTTTTAGAAATTGTCTTTCGATGTAGGTACAAATGTCGGTTTCAAGATCGTTGAGTTCTGCGGCGGCTTGTTTGCAAAATTCATCATTTGCCATGGCTACAATTACCATTGCTCCTTGTGCTGGTGCGGGAATCATCCAATCTAAAGGGATGAATTTTTCTGGTTTAAGTCCAATTCTCTCTAGTCCCGCTGCTGCAAATACGGCTCCGTTCCAATCACTTTCATTTAATTTTTGCATTCTCAGATTTACATTTCCACGCAAATCAACTACTTTGTGAGTCGGATATTTGTGCAACCATTGCGCTTGACGACGCAAACTTCCCGTGGCAATAATTCCGTTATCTGTTAGAAATTCAAGGTTATTTTTATATACTAAAATATCCTTTTCGTTAGCGCGCTCTAAAACGGCTGCTTGAACTATCCCGATTGGTAAAGCTGTTGGCACATCCTTCATTGAATGGACTGCAATATCCACCTGACCATTAATCATTGCGGCATCTATGGTTTTAGTGAAAATCCCTGTTATTCCAAGTTCATATAACGGTTGATTAAGTAGTAAATCTCCTGATGATTTTATGGCAATAATTTCGGTTTTATATCCTAATTCGTTCAATTGTTTTTGGACAGTGTTTGCCTGCCAAAGTGCAAGTTCACTATCACGCGTTCCAATACGAATTGTTTTAGTTGCCATTATTTTATTTTTGATTCTATTTGAAATACCTTTTTAATCCATTCAATACTTTCATCCACAACGGTGGTG
Organism: Flavobacterium sp.; assembly: GCA_044231345.1. Taxonomy (GTDB): domain Bacteria; phylum Bacteroidota; class Bacteroidia; order Flavobacteriales; family Flavobacteriaceae; genus Flavobacterium. The sequence continues at coordinate 4,373 of JBIHZQ010000021.1, read as the reverse complement.
TCGTCTTTTAGGTGATTAGCAAAATGATTGGTTATTTTTTGAATAATTCGATTGCTAATTATCTCTGCTTGTTCTTCGTTAAAGTGAGGCATTTTTTTACTTTGGAATTCTAACTCAGCTGCTTTGATAGTATTTAATTTTGCTTTTAACGCATGAATGGTGGGTGCGAATTTTCTGGCTTTCATCCATACTAAAAATTCTTCTTTAATATCGTCGATGATTTTTTCTGCGGCAGGAATATGTTGTTTTCTTCGTTCCAATGTGTCGTCTGTCATTTGAGATAAATGATCCATGTGAATTAAAGTCACTCCTTCTAAATCTTTTACATTTTCATTTACATTTTTCGGAATCGATAAATCCAAGATTAGTATTGGTTTTTTCAAATTCAAAATTGCCTTGTCTATGGTGGGGTTTTGCGCTCCTGTTGCCACTACAACCACATCAGCTTTTTGAAGTTCCAGATGTAATTCTGCGTAATCTTTTACGACCAAGTTCAGTTTTCCAGCTATTTTTTCGGCTTTGTCTTTGGTACGGTTTATTAGAGTAATGTGTTCGTTTTTAGTGTGTTTTACTAAATTTTCACAGGTATTTCTTCCGATTTTACCGGTTCCAAATAAAAGAATATTTTTATTTCCAATATCGGTTACATTTTTCATTATGTATTGAACCGAAGCAAAAGAAACCGATGTTGCTCCAGAACTGATTTCGGTATCCGTTTTAATTTTTTTGCTAGCTTGGATAACTGAATTAATTAGACGATCCAAAAAAGTATTAATTAATCCAAAAGAACGAGACTCTGCAAAACTCGTTTTTATCTGACTAATTATCTCGAAATCTCCTAAAATCTGGCTGTCTAATCCTGTTCCTACACGAAAAAGGTGGTGAATTGCTTCTTGATTTTTATAAATGAATCCAACTTCTTGGAACGCCTCTACAGTGCCTTCGCTGTTTTCACAAATTAATTTTATTAATTGAAATGGATGCTCTGCAAAACCAAAAATTTCTGTTCTGTTGCAGGTGGATGTAACAATAAGACTCTCGATTCCTTCTCTCTTAGCTTGTTCTAACACGTTGGTTTTAGCTTGAGTATTTAGGCTAAACTTCCCTCTAATTTCGGCATCTGCTTTCTTATAACTTATTCCAACAGAATAGAAATAGTGGTGTTTTGAAGGACTGTTGTTTTCCATAGGTACACTTTTTCAAAAAGTGAAACAAAATTATTATTATCTTGTATATAAAAGTAACGCTGAAAGTACAATTTGTGTCGCTGTGAGATTTTTTGAATGATATTTGTTATTTAAAAGTATTTTCCTTTAAATTTGTAGTAAATTCTAGTATTTTTATCGTTATTATCTAGATTTGTTCTAAATAAAATCGAGCGTTAAAATAAAGAATTTGAAGAATTTGAATTAAAAAAATATCGCTATGGGTTCTCAGGAAGTAATAAAAATAGAAGATGATTTTGTATTAATTCGTTTTCAAAATGATGAAAATGAGCCTTTTCAAGTAGAAAAACAGATAAATCAAGGACTTATTCAATTTCATTTTGGCATCAAAGGGAAGGCGAAATTTGTTTTTAATCAAGGGAATTATACCTTAGATTTGAAAGAAGAAAAAGCGCTACTGCTTTACAACCCACAAAAAGAACTGCCACTAAATTTGGTTTTAGAACCTCAAACGTGGGTGATTTCGGTAATAATTTCTATCAAAAAATTTCACGCTTTATTTTCTACCGAGGCAAGTTACATTCCGTTTTTGAGCGGTGAAAATCAAGATAAAAAATACTATAACGAGAGTGATATTAGCCCTTCGATGGCAATAGTTTTAAGCCAATTGTTTCATTATAATTTACATCCAAACATTAAAAACCTATATTATAAAGGGAAAGGCTATGAATTATTAAGTTTGTATTTCAACCGTTCGGAAGACCCAAATGCAGAGCAATGTCCGTTTTTAGTAGATGAAGAAAATGTATTAAAAATAAAAAAAGCAAAAGAAATTATCATTGCCAATATGGCTGAGCCTCCTGGACTTCAAGAATTAGCAGACGAAATTGGGCTAAATATTAAAAAGTTGAAAATGGGTTTCAAGCAAATTTATGGCGATACTGTTTATGGCTTTTTATTTGATTACAAAATGGACTTTGCTCGTCAATTATTAGATTCTGGTTCGTATAATGTAAATGAAGTGGGTCTAAAAATTGGCTATAGCACAGGAAGTCACTTTATTGCTGCCTTCAAAAAGAAATTTGCTACCACGCCAAAAAAATATTTAATGTCTATTAATACAAATGTGTAAATTTCTATAAATGAATCAACGGATAATTGGTTTTGATTTGGCGAGAGCTTATGCCATTTTTGGTATGTTCATTGTAAACTTTAACTATTGTTTTGGCTCGGTTTTACAAACAAATGAGCCTGTTGGGCGATTTTTAAATTTTTTTACTGGAAATTCAACTTCTATTTTTATCATTTTAGCGGGAATGGGCGTTTCTTTATTGGTAAATAAAACAGAAAATTCTGCTAAAGAAAAAGTAAAATTACAATCCATTATTTTAAAACGCTCTTGGTTTTTATTAGCAATTGGATTACTCCTTTTTACATGGTGGCCAGGAGATATTTTACATTTTTATGGAGGATATATGCATTTAGCTGCTTTTATTTTGTTTATACCCAAACGCTATTATTTATGGGTTGCTTTGTTTGTAATTGTAATTTATCATGTTTTGTTATGGCTAATTCCTGTTGAAACTTCATGGAATTTTAACACTTTTGAATATTCAGATTTTTGGACTCCAATCGGATTCTTGCGAAATACTTTTTACAATGGTTGGAATTCTTTTTTTCCCTGGTTTTCTTTTTTTGTTTTAGGAATGTGGCTCGGAAAATTAAATTGGAATTCGCCTATAGTTCGAAAAAAAGTCTTTTTCATAGGCTTTTTACTTTTTACAATTGTTCAACTGATTCGTTTTTGGGCAAAAAACCCTTTTATTGATGATTTTACACATAGGTATATTTTAAGCGAATATTTTCCTCCTTATTTTCCTTTTTTAGCTGTAACCGCTGGGTTTGCATTGATGGTAATTCCTATTTGTATGCATGTTGGTGAACGATTTTCACAAAACAAAATAATTCAACTTTTAGCGCAAACCGGAAAAATGACTTTGTCGTTTTATGTTATTCACATTACCCTTGGGATGTTGCTTTTAGAACAAATAACCCATAAAAAATACACTGGCTTTTTAGAAGATGAAACGCCAACTTTACCTATTTATATCTTGCTTTTTGCCATTTTCTTTTTTATTATGTGTGTGTGTTTTAGTTGGTTTTGGAGTAAAAAATTTAAAAATGGTCCTCTAGAAACCCTAATGAGAAAAATTTCAAATCAAAACAATTTATAAATCAATCATAAAAATAGAAAGAAAAAAAGAAGTTTATTTACTTTTATCCCATTATAAAATATAAAAATATGAAAGGTGTATTATTAGTCAATTTAGGTTCTCCAGAAAGTCCAACTGCAAAAGATGTTAAGCCGTATTTGGATGAGTTTTTAATGGATAAATACGTAATTGACGTTCCGTTTTTATTGCGGGCTTTGTTGGTTCGTGGAATTATTTTACAAACAAGACCTAAGAAATCAGCGGCTGCTTATGCTAAAATTTGGTGGGATGAGGGTTCCCCATTAGTAGTAATTTCTCAAAGAATGCAGAAGAAGGTACAAACTAACACTAGTATTCCTGTTTCCTTAGCCATGCGTTACGGAACCATGTCTATCTTAAAAGGATTGCAAGAATTAAACAACAAAGGCGTGGATGAAGTTCTGTTATTCCCGTTGTATCCGCAACATGCAATGGCTTCTACAACTACCATTTTAGAATTGGCCGAAGAGCACAGAAAAAAGTATTTTCCAGAAATGAAATTCACGATTGTTCCAGCTTTTTATAACAAACCCGATTATATTTCTAGTTTGGGAAATTCCATCAAAAAGCATTTGGAAGGCTATGAGTATGATCATTTATTGTTCTCCTATCACGGGATTCCAGAGCGTCATATTCGCAAAACCGACATAACAAAATCGCATTGCAAAATAGATGGTTCTTGCTGCAACACGCCTTCGCCAGCACACGAATTTTGCTACCGTCACCAATGTTATGAAACCACAAAACAAGTGGTAAAATATTTAGGCATTCCAGAAGGAAAATACAGTCAAACGTTTCAATCAAGATTGGCGGGTGACAAATGGTTAACGCCCTACACCGATGTAGAAGTGAACAAAATGCCTGAAAAAGGAATTAAGAACTTGGCCGTTGTAACTCCTGCATTTGTCTCGGATTGTTTGGAAACTTTGGAAGAAATTGCGATGGAGGCCAGCCA
>JBIHZQ010000159.1:0-2543 GCA_044231345.1 Flavobacterium sp. | reverse complement strand
CTGGAGGGCGCGGGCGTGGTGGTGACCGGCACGGTGGCCGATGTGCGCACCTACCTGCAACATGCCGATGTGGTGGTGGCGCCGCTGCGGGTGGCGCGCGGTATTCAAAATAAAATTCTGGAGGCCATGGCCATGGCGCGCCCGGTGGTGGCTTCGCGCGCTTGCGCACAGGCCATTCAGGCCCACCCTGGCGAAGAACTGTTGGCGGCGGTGGAGCCGCAAGATTTCATCCGTGAAATCAGCCGCTTGCTACGCGACCCAGCCCGTGCCCAGGCCTTGGGTCAGGCCGCGCGCCAGCGTGTGGTTCAAAGCTACAGCTGGGAGGCCCACCTGGCGGCGCTGGACCAACAGCTGCAAACACCGGCCGTGGTGGAGGGTCTGGCATGAAAGCCTTGGCGGCCTCCTGGTCTTGGGCGCAACTTCGCCTGCCCCGGCCCTGGCCGCAGGCCTTGCGCACGCTGGGTCTGCTGCTGGCCGTGGTGTGTTACCTGTACCGTGACACCGGCTTGGCCATGGTGGCCATCTGGTCACGCTCCGACACTTTTGCCCACGCCTTCCTGGTGCCACCCATCTCCTTGTACCTGGTGTGGCGCCGCCGCCATGCCGTGCTGGCGCAAACGCCCCAATGCGCGCTCAGCGCCTGGCCGCTGGTGGCTGCAGCGGTGTTGGCCTGGGTGTTGGGCGATCTGGCCTCCATCAACGCGGTGACGCAGTTGGCCTTCACGGCCATGCTGGTGAGCCTGGTGCCGGCCGTGCTGGGATGGCGCATTACCCGGCGTCTGATGTTCCCCTTGGGTTTTTTGTTTTTTGCCGTGCCGGTGGGTGAATTCATGATGCCGCAGTTGATGGAGTGGACCGCCAATTTCACGGTCTTCGCTTTGCGGCTGAGTGGCATACCGGTGTACCGCGAAGGCTTGCAGTTTGTGATTCCTTCGGGCCACTGGTCGGTGGTGGAGGCCTGCAGCGGGGTGCGTTACCTGATGGCCTCGCTCACGGTGGGCACCTTGTTTGCCTACCTGAGCTACCAGTCCACGGCGCGGCGTTTGCTGTTTGTGCTGTTCTCTTTGCTGGTGCCCATTGTGGCCAATTGGCTGCGGGCCTATTTCATCGTGATGCTGGGCCACCTCTCAGACAATCAATTGGCCACCGGGGTTGACCATCTGGTTTATGGCTGGCTTTTTTTTGGCGTGGTGATTTTGTTGATGTACCTGGTGGGCGCACGCTGGGCACAGGAAGAGGTGGCAGAGCCGGTGCCAGCGGAGGTGGCGGTGCGCAGTGGCCGAACAGTTGCGCAAGACGCCAGAGGCTGGGCGCAGACGGCGGGCTTGCTGTGCTTGTTGGCGTTGCCGCCGCTGGCCTTGCAGACCGTCGGGGCACCGGCCACAGCCGACTTGTCGCGGCTGGCGCAAGCGCCGGCGTTGTCGGTCGAATGGGACTTGCAGCGCAGCACCGAAGAAGATTTCAAACCGGCGTTTCAAAACCCCTCGGCTGAAGTCAGGGGCCGCTACGTGGCACCGTCAGGCACGGTGGGCCTGTACCTGGGCTACTACCAGGCGCAGAACTACCAGCACAAACTGGTCAGCTCCGACAACGTGCTGCTGCTGAGCAAAGACCCGCATTGGGTGCAGGTGGCCAGTGCGCCGCGTGACGGGCTGTGGGGTGCGCAGACAGTGTCGGTGCGTACGGCGCAGTTGCGCCCCAGACCGTCGGCCAACTTGCGCAACGAGACGGGCTTGCTGGTGTGGCAGATCTACTGGATCAATGGGCGATTGACCGCCAGTGACTACCAGGCCAAGGCACTGATTGCCCTGAACCGCCTGATGGGTCGCGGCGATGCCAGTGCCGTCATCGTGCTGCATACCGCGCAGGGGCCCGGTGCTGATGCGCTGCTGCACGCCTATGTGAACGGCAACTACGCCGCCATTAACGCCTGGCTGGAACAGCCGGCAACAACTCCGACTCTTAAAGGACTTTGAATGACTGTGCTTGCGGTAATTGGACTGGGCTATGTGGGCCTGCCCCTGGTGGTGGAGTTTGGCAAACACTTGCGCACCATTGGCTTTGATATTGCGCAGAACAAGGTGGCGTGCTGCCTGCGTGGCGAGGACCCCTCGCGTGAGTTGAGCCCGGCTGAAATGGGGGCGTCGCCATTGGCTTTTTACACCGCTGACCACGCCATGCTGGCCGAGGCCGACATTGTCATTGTGGCGGTGCCCACACCGGTGGACAACGCGCATATTCCAGACTTTCGCCCGCTCATAGGCGCCAGCGAGAGCGTGGGGCGCCACATGAAAAAAGGCGCCATCGTGGTCTATGAATCCACCGTGTATCCGGGCGCCACCGAAGAGGTCTGCATTCCGGTGCTGGAGCGTGAATCGGGGCTGGTCTGGAAGAAAGACTTTTTTGTCGCTTACTCCCCTGAGCGCATCAACCCCGGCGACAAAAGCCACACGCTGACCACGATTTTAAAAATCGTCTCGGGCGACACGCCGCAAACGCTGGACACCGTGGCCAAGCTGTACGAGACCATCATCGTGCCCGGC